>JASGDZ010000105.1:0-8430 GCA_047606835.1 Microbacterium sp.
CCCCGGTGCCGGCCGCCCACGCGCCTTCGACCCATCCACACCACTTCTTCCCACCGACACACGACACCTGGAGATCTCGAAAGTGAAGCTGCACTCGTACTGGCTCGACACCGCCACCCCCCGTGGCGACTACAGTCAGACGCCCGTTCCCAAGGAAGTGGACATCGCCGTCGTCGGCGGCGGGTTCACGGGCCTTTCCACCGCTTACCACGCGGCGAAGGCGGGGAAGTCGGTCGCCGTGCTCGAGGCCAACACGCTCGTGTGGGGCGCATCGGGCCGCAACGGCGGCATGGCGACGACGGGACTCGCGATCGGCTTCCGCAGCGCGATCAAGCGGTACGGCGTCGAGCGCGCCGTGGCGTACTTCCGCGAGTACAACAAGGCGATCGACCTCATCGAGGGCCTCGTCACGGAGCACGGCCTCGACGTCGACTACGCGCGCTGCGGGAAGATGAACCTCGCCTCCAAGCCGTCGCACTGGGAGGGCATGCAGAAGACCGCGGAGGCGCTGAAGCGCCACGTCGGGCAGCCGGTGACGCTCGTGGACAGATCCGAGATGCGCTCCGAGCTCGGCTCCGACGCCTACTTCGGGGCCATGGTCGACCCGCTCGGCGCCGGCATGCACGTCGGCCAGTTCGGCCACGAGCTGGGGCGGCTGGCGGTCGAGGCCGGCGCCACGATCCACGAGCAGGCCGAGGTCTACGACCTCGCCCGCCGGGGGAGCGGCACGGTGCACGACCTGCGCACGACGCGGGGCGACATCCGCGCCGGCAAGGTGATCGTCGGCACGAGCGGATACACCGGCAAGCCGTTCGGCTGGAACCAGCGACGACTGGTCCCCGTCGGCAGCTTCATCATCGTCACCGAGCCGCTGCCGAAGGAGGTCGTCGACGACATCCTTCCCCACCGCCGGATGGCCTCGGACAGCAACAACTTCATCCACTACTTCCGGATCACCCCCGACGACCGGCTGCTGTTCGGCGGCCGGGCGCGGTTCGCCCTGTCGGACCCGTCACAGGATCAGGAGAGCGGCGAGATCCTGAAGAAGGCGATGCACCGCATCTTCCCGCAGACGCGCGACGCCGCCATCGACTACATGTGGGGCGGGCTCGTCGACATCTCGATGGACCAGATGGTGCACGCCGGCGTCCACGACGGCATCCACTACTCGGTGGGCTACAGCGGCCACGGCGTGCAGATGGCCACCTACATGGGCAAGGTGATGACCGACGTCGTCACGGGCAACCCCGAGGCCAACATCTGGCGCGACCTGAAGAACCCGTGGATCCCCGCCTACTTCGGAAACCCCTGGCTGCACCTGCGCGTGGGCGGCGCGTACTACGGGCTGCAGGACCGGCTGAGCTGACGGGAGGGGAGCGCGCGATGACCGGTCACACCCAGACGCCGGCGGTGGATGCGGTGGCCGCACTCGATCGGCTCGGCATCCCGGGCGGCGGGTACGTCGAGGGCCGGTGGGTGCGCGACGGCCTCTCGCTGGCGGTGACCGATCCGGAGGACGGGTCGCTCGTCGCACACGTCTACCCGGCGGACTCCGCCGACATGGGCCGCGCCGTCGCGGGCGTCGAGCGCAGCGTGCGCGACGACGCGTGGGACCTCTGGGAGCGCCGCGAGACGCTGGAGCGGGCCGCTGAGCTGGTGCGCGCCGAGAGCGACCGGCTCGCCGGCATCATCTGCGCCGAGGGCAGCAAGACCATCACCGAGGCGACCCGCGAGGTGGCCCGCACCGCCGAGACCCTGAACCTGTCGGCGCACTCGGCGTCGCTGCTGGAGGGCCGCACGCTGCCCTTCGACGACACGGCGCGCGGTGCGGGGAAGATCGGGTGGTACCGGCGCGTGCCGCTGGGCGTGATCGCGGCGATCACGCCGTTCAACGACCCCATGAACCTCGTCGCGCACAAGGTCGGCCCGGGGCTGCTGGCAGGCAACGGCATCGTGCTCAAGCCCTCGCTGGCGACCCCGCTGTCGGCGCTGGCGCTCACCGACATCCTGCTGCGTGCGGGCATGCCGGAAGGGCGCATGGCGGTGCTCACGTCGGATCGCGACGCCGGGAGCGCGCTGGTGGGCGACCCGCGCGTGGCGGCGATCTCGTTCACCGGCGGTCCCGCCACCGGCGACGTGATCGCGCGGCTCGCCGGCGCGCGCAAGGTGCTCATGGAGCTCGGCGGGAACAACGCCGTGCTGGTGTGCGCCGACGGCGACGTGGCGGCGGCGGCGGACGGCATCGTCGACGGAGCCTTCGGGGTCGCCGGTCAGAACTGCCTGTCGGTGCAGCGGGTCTTCGTGCACGAGTCGCGCTACGACGACCTCGTCGCGCGCGTGGTCGACGGCACGCGCAGGCTCGTCGTCGGCTCGAAGCGGGACCGGGCGACCGACGTCGGTCCGCTCATCTCCGCGCACGAGGCGCGGCGCGTTGCGGAGTGGGTCGACGAGGCCGTCGCCGGCGGCGCTCGCGTGCTCGCCGGCGGCGTGCGCGAGGGCGCGTTCTACCGGCCCACGGTGCTCGTCGACACCCCCCGCGACGTGCGCGTCTTCCGCGACGAGGTGTTCGGGCCGGTGGTGTCGATCGTGCCGTTCTCCGACCTCGACGAGGCGCTGTGCGACATGAACGACACGGAGTTCGGCCTGCAGGCGGGCGTGTTCACGTCGTCGATCCCGACCGCGATGTACGCCATCGACCGCCTGCACATGGGCAGCGTGCTCGTCAACGAGACGAGCGACTTCCGCATCGACGCGATGCCCTTCGGCGGCTCGAAGCGCTCGGGAGTCGGGCGCGAGGGCGTCGCCGAAGCGGTGCGGGAGATGAGCGAGCCGAAGAACGTCATCATCAACAGCAGGGTGGGCTGATCGCATGGATGCCGGGATGGACGCCATCGTCGACGCGGTGCGCAGGCACGGAGCCGCGTGGGACACGCCGGCGGTCGTCGTGCTCGGCGACCGCATGCGCGCGAACATCGACCGGATGCAACGGTTCGCCGACGACCACGGCGTCGCGCTGCGCCCCCACGCCAAGACCCACAAGTCGGTCGACGTCGCGCGCCAGCAGCTGCGCGCGGGTGCGCAGGGGCTCACCGTCAGCACGCTCGGTCAGGCGGAGGTGTTCGCGAACGCCGGGATCGAGGACCTGTTCCTCGCCTATCCGCTGTGGGTCTCCGCGACGAAGGCAGCCAGGATCGCGGCGTTGACGGAGCGGGCTGACCTGAAGCTCGGGGTCGACAGTCGCGCCGCGGTCGACGCCATGGCGGCGCACGGGCTCGACGCGCTCGACCGGCTCGAGCTCGTCGTCGAGGTCGACTGCGGAGCGCGGCGTTCGGGCATCGACCCCGCCGTGGCGGGCGAGCTCGCCGCCTACGCGCGGGAGCGCGGGCTGCGCGTCGCGGGGGTGTACACGTATCCGGGCCACGGCTGGGCGGCCGGTGCCGGGGAAGGAGCGGGACGCGACCAGGCCGAAGCGCTCCGGATCGGGGCCGAGAGCCTTGCGGAGGCCGGGGTCGCGGCGCGGATCGTGAGTGCGGGGTCGACTCCGACCGCGCGGTTCTCGGCATCCGACGGGGTCACCGAGATCCGCCCCGGCGAGTACGTGTTCTCGTCGATGGACCTCTACCACCACGGGACCTCGTCGGCGGACGAGCTCGCCCTGTTCGTCGCCACCACGGTGGTCAGCGACGGGCACGGCGGCACGCAGATCGTCGACACCGGGACCATGTCGCTCGGCCGCGAGATCGACGCGCAGGGCCGGTACGGCTGGATCGCGGGCGACGGGACCCCGGTCAGCAGGCTGAACGAGTATCACGGCTTCCTCCTCGTGGAGGGGCGGGAGCGCTACCCGGTCGGCACGGTGCTGCCGCTCGTGCCGAACCACGCGTGCACCGTCGTGCAGAACGTGCCGGAGCTCATCGTGCTGGAGTCGGACGGCACCAGCACGCGGTACGCGGTCAGCCAGTTCGACCCGCGGTAGCGCTCGACCGGCTGGCCGAGGCACTGCAGACGCACGCACCTGTGATCGTGCGCGTCTGTGCAGTTGCAGTCTGCTGCGGTTCAGGTCGCGTGGGGAGAACAAAGCCCCGCGGTGCCTAACTGGCTGGGCCAGACAGAGGACGGTTCCCGCGGGGCGATGTACCTAGGATAGCAGATATGTCCGAACCACCGCGCCTGCTCGATGCCGTGCAGGCCGAGCGGTGGCTGAGCGCGCCGAGGTATCAACGCTACCTCGCGGTGGCGGGCGGAGACCACGCCCTCGCGATGGAGACTTACCTGTGGAACTCCCGCGTCGCCGCTGCTGGGATCGTGGATGTCGGGCACCTCGAAATCGCGATCCGCAACGCCCATGACCGTGAACTGTCGCGGCGATTCCCCGATTGGTCGATCAACGCGCAGTCGCCGTTGTTCCGGTTGGAGCAGGGCGTGCAGCGTGCTCGCGCCCGCCAGCATCGTCGCAACCAGGCGAGCCTGGCGCGGATCGCGGACGCGAAGCGGGGCCTGAGTTCGGCACCGACGCACGCCGAGGTCGTGGCCGCGTTGACCTCGATCGCCAGACGCGTCGCGCGCTCACGAAGCTCGACGGGGTACTTACGGGGTGCAACCATGCTGCTCGGGTTCCTTCCGGGTCTTGCTCCCCTCCATCAAACCCGTCGCGCGTCAGTGTTCCATTCTCCCTGTAGCGCGGGGTGAGCAGACTGGGGAAGCACGAACGCTGACGCGGGCAGTCACTTACGCGCGGTCGGCGCTCAGGCGGCAGTTGACGCTCGTCACCCGCCGCGTCGAGACGTCATGTCTGGACGGACGACTCCCTCGCCATGGGTACCAGACTCGAAGTTTGGGATGACATCAGCGCGATCGCGCCGGCAGCGATGCAGAACGAGGTCGCTCGGCCGCCGAACAGGCCGAGGCGCAACGCCTCCTCGCCCAGGCCAACCAGGAGGACCAGCGCGCCGAGGAGGCCAGAGCCTCCGCCGAGCACGAGCCGGACCCCGAGGAGCGGGCACGAGCGGCCGCCGATGCCGAGCAGCGCGAGGCAACGGCAGACAGGGCACGCGACGACGGGCGCAACCCCTACGACAGCGTAGAGCGCCGTGAGGGCACGGCCCGCGACCTCGAAGCCAAGGGCATCGACCGGGAGGTGGTGGCCACCAGGATGCACGCCGACGTCAGCCAGGCCAAGCCGGCGACCGAGGCAGTGAAGGCCGGCGCCGCGGCTCGCGCACACAAGGCCCGGAAAACTCGAGGACGGGCCGCGCAGGTTCAGCGCACCGGACTCGATCGGTGACCGCCGGCGCTCACGCACAGCAGAGAGGGACCGCAACCCCACGGGGTGCGGTCCCTCTCTCGTATCCAGGTCAGTGGGCGACGTCGCGCCGCTGGTCCGCCGGCTCGGCCTGACTTCCGCAGGTGATCGCGGGGCTGCGCGGTGGGGTCTGTCGGGGCGCGGGGGCGGTTCTACCTGCCGGACGGATCGGTGGCGACGGCACGTAGGAGGGTCTCTCTCGCGCGTCGGCCGTCAGCACTTTCCGAGCAGAAGGTCCAGTCTGCTAGACTGCGCCTCACCGCGACGAGGCGGCGAGATAAACGGGGGCTCTGATGCCTAGAACTAACCGACTGGCGTTCTTGACGGCTGCGCTGGTTTTCGCTGGCAGTCTGACGGTGACGGTGCCGGCCGTTGCGGACACCGGAGGCGCGGAGTCCGTGCCAACTGAGACAGTTGCTTCTCCTCTCAGCCCTGCGGAGCTGGAAGATCTCGATGCTTATGCCCAACTCAACGGGCGAGAACTTTCCGACGTCGTGGAACAGTTTACCGGCGTCTCCGATTTCATTCACATGGTCGGGGAAGCACAGGAGCAACTTCCTGATGACTTTGTGTATGCCGAATGGGGCCACGGAAGCGGTTTTCTCGCGGTGAGGCCCGACGGCTATGAGGCAGCGAGAGAGCTTGTCGTACGATCTGGTGCGGACTCCGAGGTTCTGAAGAGCGATGCGCCGGCAGAGCGGGTACAGCAGCAACTCGTGGATGCGGTTGCGAAGTCGCTGGAAGAGAGCAGTGCCGACACCTTCAAGGTCGGCTACGACTATGAGGCGAATCGCATCGTTGCCGCGGCGAATCCTGGTTCTAGTGCCAAGAATATAGCAATACCGGAGCAGCTGATCGACTTGGCATCCGAGTCCGGCACCCGAATTGAGATTGTGTCAGGAGATGCTGAGATCAGCCAAGCTGCTGCACGCGGGGGAATGGTCTACAGTGGATGCACCGGTGGCTTCATTGGAAAGCCTTCGAGTGGCAGCACTTACCGAGGAATCATCACGGCGAAGCACTGCACAACGAGACCGTCAACATATGACGGCGCCACCACCATCGCTAGCGGTAGTAGCACAATCTTGGGTAAAGACCTCCGATTCACACGATTCTCCGCCGGAACCTGGAACAACACCTTCAGGTACGTTACAGGAGCATTCCGAAGCGTAACCGCCCAAATTAACCCGGTGGTTGGCGCGGTTGCGTGCAAATATGGAAAAGTAACTGGGCGCTTTTGTACGACCATTGCCAAGAATGGTGTAACGGTCACTGGTGCCGGTAGCGGCATGAGCGAGACGGCAGCTGGAAGCGTTCAGCCAGGGGACTCCGGCGGCCCATGGTACTTCGGAAACTCCGCTATGGGTATTACGTATGGCTACACGCATCCCGTAAATCAGCCAGCGAATCCGCTCACTGACCTATTTACCCCCCTTGGGTCAAACTACTACGCGCTTACAAGTTAATCGTGCAGCAACGTAGGCGGAGAGTGGTGCTAGGAGTTGCGGCGCTGCTGGCTGCCATCGTTGTAGCTGTTTCATGGAAGGCGATAATGTCGACCGGGCAGGGCGATGCGGAAGCGATGTGGGTGGATCGCAGTTCGGGCGTGACTGTTGTTCGCAATCCGTCGATCATGAATGATGCTGTGCTCTACAGTGGCTCGTTCTCTGTCGGGCAGGATGGTTGTCTCTACGTCACTGTGGTCGGAGAAGGGGAAACCACGTATTTAGCGGCAATCAATCCCTCGGCAACGATCAATCGAGATGCGGTGTCCGATCGCGGCATTTCCTATAGCATGGGCGACACGGCCTGGTTCAGCAACGCCGCTTTGCGGGGACAGTTGCCATCGGAGGCATTGCCGATATGCCAAGGTGCGGACGAGGTATTTGGTGTATCGCTTGTGGCACGCCCTGATCCCTGATCGACCGCCCGCCGCATCGTGATGCACCTCCCTGTCCCGCTCGCCCAGGATCGTGGATGCGAAGATGCCTGCGACGGTGATCGCGGAGCGGGTCGGGTGGGAGCACTCGTTGACGATTCTGAAGGACCGGATCCGGCAGATCCGGCCCGAGTACGCCGGTGTCGATCCGGCGGACCGGATCGTTCACGAGCCGGGCGAGTCGGCGCAGATGGACCTGTGGTTCCCGGAGCCGCGGATCCCGGTCGGGTTCGGTCAGGCGGGCATGCTGCCGGTGCTGGTGATGACGCTCACGTTCTCGAAGTTCCTCTCCGCAGTGATGATCCCCTCGCGGCAGGCGGGAGATCTGCTGGCGGGCATGTGGCAGCTGATCGCCGGGGTCGGGGCGGTATCGAAGTCCCTGGTCTGGGACCGGGAGTCCGCGATCGGCGGGAAGGGCGTCGTCACTGCCGCGGCGGCCGCGTTCGCCGGGACCCTCGCCACCAGAGTGGTGCTGGCGCCACCTCGGGATCCCGAGTTCAAGGGCATGACCGAGCGGAACAACGGCTACTTCGAGACATCGTTCTTGCCCGGCCGGTCGTTCGTCTCGCCGGCGGATTTCAACGCGCAGTTGGCGGACTGGTTGCCGCGCGCGAACGCCCGCACGGTCCGCTCCCTCGGCGGGCGCCCGATCGACGTCCTCGACCGGGACCTCGCCGCGATGACGTCCTTGCCCCCGCACCCGCCGTCGACGGGTCTGCAGGCGAGAGTCCGGCTGGGACGGGACTACTACGTTCGCCTCGACGGGAACGACTACTCCGTCGACCCGCGGGTGATCGGCCGACTCGTCAACGTTTCTCCGGCCAGCACCCGTCTGGCTGCTTCGCGCACCAGCTCCGCAGCTTCCGGGTCGATCACGAGGGAGCGGTTCTCGGCGCGGTAGCCGAACGGCACCTGACCCCCATGCCAACTGCCCTCGATGGCCTGCTGCTTCGCCGCCCGTGCGACCCGGCGGGCGGTGTCGGCGGATGACTTGTTCGCCATCGCGACCAGCACCCGCGCCATCGCCACATCAGAATCCGTATCCAACCTCAGCGAGCCGGTCACGGAGCGGACGCTGAAGCCGTTGAGTACCTTGGCGTCGATCAGGTCTTCCAGATCTCTCGGGTCGCGCACCGCCCGATCCAGGTCGTAGGCGATCATCACCCCGGCCCGCTGCTCGCTGAGGTAC
>JASGDZ010000106.1:0-10357 GCA_047606835.1 Microbacterium sp.
CGCTGCGCGACGCGGGCGTGCGCACCAGCGAGTTCAAGGTGCTCGCGGCGCGCGGGCTCACCCTCACCGAGGTGGGCTATCCCGCCGACGACCTGCTGGCCGCGCGCGCGGCGCAGACGAGGGCTCGACGCGACCGCGACTGACGTCTATGGACTGTCTGAGCGTCGCGCCCCGGCTCGTGCGTCCGGCCGCGTCCCCGGCCTAGGCTGGGACCGGTATGAAGGTCATCTCGTACAACCTCCGCAAGCACCGCGCAGTCGCCGAGCTCGCCGAGCTCGTCGAGCGGCACAGCGCGGACGTGCTGTGCCTGCAGGAGGCCGACACGAGCGACCTCCCCGACCTCGTCCACGGGCTGCGTCTGGCCGAGGCGACGCAGCGCAATCGGCTGGGGCTGGCGGTGTACTACCGCGAGAGCACCTACCGCGCCGTGGCGGTGCGCGCGCTGGCCCTGAAGAAGTCGCTGCACGACCGCGTGCTCAAGCCGGCGGAGGAGCGACTGCTGGGCGTGCGGCTGCACGACATCGACGCGGGACGCGAGCTCATCGTCGCGTCGTTCCACGCCGCTCCGCTGACCGCGCTCAACTCTCTGCGCCGTCATCAGATCCGGGCGGCGCTGGACGAGCTCGCCGCGCTGGGGGGCGGGGTCCCTGCACTCATGGTCGGCGACTACAACTACCCCGTCTTCAAGGAGAACCTCGTGCAGAAGGTGCGCGAGCACGGCTACGAGCTGACGCTGAGCGATGCGCGCACCTACACCCGCTACCGCTTCTTCCGCGGCCACTACGACTTCGCGACGTCGGTGGGCTTCGACGTGCAGGCGGTGAAGACCCTGCCCCAGGGGCAGAGCGACCACCTGCCGATCCTCGTCACGGCGCACTTCGAGGCGTCGGCCGCCGGTCATCCGCTCGCCGCAGCCGGCGGCTGACCGCCGACGGTTTGGATGCCGCCCCGACGTCGCGTAGGATGGACCCTTGGTGCCCGCGCCCCTGCTGGCCGGCACCGCGAACGTGAGCCCTCCACTGGCACCGTTGGCCGAGGCATCCGCCCGACAACAACCCCGGAGCGGGATTCACGAACCTCTCCGTTCGAATCAAGAAAGCAGCATCACTGTGACGCGCACCTACACCCCCAAGGCCGGTGAAGTGACCCGTGAGTGGGTCGTCATCGACGCCACCGACGTCGTGCTCGGCCGCCTGGCCTCGCACGCGGCCGCGCTCCTGCGCGGAAAGCACAAGCCGACGTTCGCCAACCACCTCGACACGGGCGACTTCGTCGTCGTCGTGAACGCGGACAAGGTCGCGCTCACCGGGCAGAAGCTGCAGAAGAAGATGGCCTACCGCCACTCCGGCTACCCGGGTGGCCTCAAGGCGGTCTCCTACGAGGAGCTCCTGGAGAAGAACCCGGTCCGCGCGGTGGAGAAGGCCGTGCGCGGCATGCTCCCGAAGAACAGCCTGGGCCGCCAGCAGCTGTCCAAGCTCAAGGTCTACGCGGGTGCCGAGCACCCGCACGCGGCGCAGAAGCCGACCCCGTACACGTTCGACCAGGTCGCCCAGTAAGCGCCTCCCGATCCCAAAGGACACACTGATGGCGAAGATCGCTGACTCGGTCTCCACGACCGAGGCCCCCCAGAACTACTCGACCGAGACCCCCACCGACGTCGCCGTCGTGGCCGCCGAGCGCCCCGTGCTCAACGTGCCCGGTGCGGCGGTCGGCCGCCGCAAGGAGGCCATCGCGCGCGTGCGCCTGGTGCCCGGCTCCGGGGTCATCACGGTCAACGGCCGCACGTTCGAGGACTACTTCCCGAACAAGCTGCACCAGCAGCTCGTCACCGACCCGTTCACGGTGCTCGGACTCGTCGGCGCGTACGACGTCATCGCCCGCATCTCGGGCGGCGGCCCCTCCGGTCAGGCCGGCGCGCTGCGCCTGGGCATCGCCCGCGCGCTCAACGAGATCGACGCCGAGAACAACCGCCCGGCGCTGAAGAAGGCCGGCTTCCTCTCCCGCGACGCGCGCGTCAAGGAGCGCAAGAAGGCCGGTCTCAAGAAGGCCCGCAAGGCGCCGCAGTACTCGAAGCGCTGATCGGGCGCCATCCGATGCCGCTGTTCGGCACGGACGGAGTGCGGGGCCTCGCCAACGGCCACCTCACCGCCGATCTCGCTCTGTCCCTGGCCCAGGCGACCGCTGTCGTCCTGGGTCAGGGGCGCACGGCGGAGGCGCGCCGCGCCGCAGGACGCCGCCTCACCGCCGTCGTCGCGCGCGACCCCCGCGTCTCCGGCGAGTTCCTCTCCGCCGCGGTGTGCGCGGGGCTCGCCTCGTCGGGCGTCGACGTGCTCGACGCGGGCGTGCTCCCGACGCCGGCGGCCGCGTTCCTCATCGCCGATCGCGATGCGGACTTCGGCGTCATGGTGTCGGCGTCGCACAATCCCGCCCCCGACAACGGCATCAAGATCTTCGCGCGCGGCGGGGTCAAGCTGCCCGACATCGTCGAGCAGCGCATCGAGGCCGCGATGTCCGGCCCCAAGCTGCAGCCGACCGGAGCCGAGGTCGGTCGCATCCGGCGCTTCGCCGACGCCGAGGACCGCTATGTCGTGCACCTGCTCGGCTCTCTGCCGCACCGGCTCGACGGCATCCATGTCGTGCTCGACTGCGCGCACGGCGCGGCGGCCGGCGTGTCGCCGGAGACGTTCCGCGACGCGGGGGCGCGCGTCACGGTCATCGGCGCCGATCCCGACGGGCTGAACATCAACGACGGCGTCGGATCGAC
This sequence comes from Microbacterium sp., assembly GCA_047606835.1. GTDB lineage: Bacteria > Actinomycetota > Actinomycetes > Actinomycetales > Microbacteriaceae > Microbacterium. Next base: position 2,765 of record JASGDZ010000106.1, read on the forward strand.
GCACCTCGGCGTGCTGCAGGCCGCGGTGCGCGAGTACGGGGCGGATGTCGGCATCGCACACGACGGCGACGCCGACCGCTGCCTCGCGGTCGACGCGAACGGCGACATCGTCGACGGCGACCAGATCATGGCGATCCTCGCGGTCGCGATGAAGGGGCGCGGACGCCTCGTGAAAGACACCCTCGTGGCCACCGTGATGAGCAACCTCGGCCTGCACGTCGCGATGCGGGAGCACGGGATCCGGCTGGAGACGACGGCGGTCGGCGACCGCTATGTGCTGGAGCGCATGAACGAAGGCGGCTTCTCGCTCGGCGGCGAGCAGTCGGGGCACGTCATCATGAGCGAGTACGCGACGACCGGCGACGGGCTGCTCACGGGCCTGCACCTCGCGGCCGAGATGGCGCGGCAGGGCACGACGCTCGCCGAGCTCGCGTCGATCATGACGGTGTTCCCGCAGGTGCTGCTGAACGTCAAGGGCGTCGACCGCACGCGGGCCAACACGGATGCCGCCGTGCAGGCCGCCGTCGACGCGGCGTCGGCGCAGCTCGGCGAGACCGGCCGCGTGCTGCTGCGCCCGTCGGGCACCGAGCCGGTGGTGCGCGTCATGGTCGAGGCCGCAGACGAGGCGACCGCGCAGCGGCACGCCGGCGCGCTCGCCGAGGTCGTCCGCTCGCGGCTCGCGCGGTAGCCCCGGCGTTCGCTGCTCCGGCGGTCGCCGACTCGTCGCCGCCCCGGCATCCACTCTCCGGCGGTCGCCGCCCCGACATCCACTCCCCGGCGTTCGCTGCCCCGGCGCCGAGCCCATCCATTCGCGCGCGAACCCATCCTCAGAGGTGCGCTCGATGGATGGACTCGCGGCGAAGCGGATGGACTCGGCGACGTGGGCCGGCGACGCGGGCGGGCGACGCGGCGACGCGGGCTCGCGCTGTCCGGCCCGCTACGATGGGCGCGATGTCCCTCGACGACGCCGCGAGCACGGCCGGCCCTCAGCTGTACCGCGAGATCCCGCGCGCCGACTGGGCGCGCCTCGCGGCGGGGATGCCGCAGCCGATCACCGAGACCGAGGTCGTGCAGCTGCGCGGCATCGGCGACCGGCTCGATCTCGCCGAGGTGCGCGAGGTCTACCTGCCGCTGAGTCGACTGCTCTCGCTCTACGCCTCGACGACGAAGGGATTGGGCGTCGCGACCGCCGAGTTCCTGCAGGAGCCCGACACCACGACGCCCTTCGTCATCGGCGTCGCGGGGTCGGTCGCGGTGGGCAAGTCGACCATCGCGCGCCTGCTGCGCGAACTGCTCAGCCGCTGGGCGGACACGCCCCGGGTCGAGCTCGTCACGACAGACGGCTTCCTGTACCCCAACGCCGAGCTGGAGCGCCGCGGTCTGATGGACCGCAAGGGCTTCCCCGAGTCGTACGACCGGCGCGCGCTCGTCGACTTCCTCACCGAGGTCAAAAGCGGTGCGCCCGAGGTGCGCGCGCCGTACTACTCGCACATGCGCTACGACATCGTCCCCGACGCGCACGTGACGGTGCGGCGCCCCGACGTCGTCATCGTCGAGGGCCTGAACGTGCTGCAGCCGCCGCCGTCGCCGAACGACGTCGCCGTCAGCGACCTCTTCGACTTCTCGATCTACGTCGACGCCGAGCCCGCCGACATCGCCCAGTGGTACGTGGACCGCTTCCTCGCCCTGCGACAGGCCGCGTTCGCCAACCCGAGCTCGTTCTTCAACGTCCTCGCCGGCCTCAGCGACGAGGAGGCCGTGCGCATCGCGCTCGGCTACTGGAACGACATCAACCTCCCGAACCTGCGGGAGAACGTCGCCCCCACCCGCCACCGCGCCACGCTCGTGCTGCACAAGGGACCGTCGCACGCGGTGGAGCGCGTGCTGCTGCGCAAGCTGTGACGAGCCGGAGCAATGCGCGCCGCGCGCGCCGACGCGGCTGACTCCCCAGCTCGGGCGACGATCGCGCATGCCGGGCGGATGCTCGGGCCCCCTCTCGTAGGATTGAGCGCATGTGTGGAATCGTCGGATACGTCGGCCCCCGACCGAGCCAAGACATCCTGCTCGCCGGGCTCGCGCGGCTGGAGTACCGCGGTTACGACTCGGCGGGCGTCGCCGTCATCGACGGCGACGGAGTGCTCGGCATGCGCAAGCGCGCGGGGAAGCTCTCCGTGCTGCGCGACGACCTCACCGCCCACGCCCTTCCCGACGGCACCACCGGCATCGGGCACACCCGCTGGGCCACCCACGGCGGCCCGACCGACGACAACGCGCACCCCCATCTCGCCGACGACGGTCGGCTCGCCGTCATCCACAACGGCATCATCGAGAACTTCGCCGAGCTGAAGGCCGAGCTGATCTCCGACGGCTACGAGTTCGGCAGCGAGACCGACACCGAGGTCGCCGCGGTCCTGCTCGGGCGGGAGTACCGCGCGAACGGCGGCGACCTGACCGAGGCCTTCCGCACCACGGTCGGACGGCTCGACGGCGCGTTCACCCTCCTCGCGATGCACCAGGACCACCCCGGGCTCGTCGTCGGCGCCCGCCGCAACTCTCCGCTCGTGATCGGGCTCGGCGAGGGCGAGAACTTCCTCGGCTCCGACGTCGCCGCGTTCGTCGAGCACACGCGCAGCGCGCTCGCGATCGGGCAGGACCAGATCGTCGCCATCACGCCCGAGGACGTGACCGTGACCGACTTCCGCGGCGACGCGGTGGAGGTCGAGCCCTTCGAGGTGACGTGGGACGCCTCGGCCGCCGAGAAGGGCGGCTGGTCGTCGTTCATGGCCAAGGAGGTGTCGGAGGAGCCCGAGGCCGTCGCCAACACGATGCGCGGCCGCATCCGCGACAGCGTCGTCTCGATCCCCGAGCTGGACGGGCTCGACGAGCTATTCCAGAGCCTGTCGCGCATCGTCGTGATCGCGTGCGGCACCGCCGCCTACGCCGGTCAGGTGGGCAAGTACGCGCTCGAGCAGTGGGCGCGCGTGCCGGTGGATGTCGAGCTCGCACATGAGTTCCGCTACCGCGACCCCGTGCTCGACGCGAACACCCTCGTGGTGTCGATCAGCCAGTCCGGCGAGACGATGGACACCCTCATGGCGGTGAAGTACGCGCGCGAGCGCGGCGCGCGCACACTGTCCATCTGCAACACGCAGGGCGCCACCATCCCGCGCGAGTCGGACGCGATCGTCTACACGCACGCGGGCCCCGAGGTCGCTGTGGCGTCCACGAAGGCGTTCGTCGCCCAGATCACGGCGCTCTACCTGCTCGCGCTGCACATCGGAAGCGTGCGCGGCGCGATCTCGCCCACCGAGGTGGCGCTGAACGTGCGCGAGCTGGAGGACGTCCCGGGCAAGATCCAGCGCATCCTCGACACCGAGCAGGATCACATCGAGCAGTTCGCCGGGTGGATGGCCGACACGCGCTCGGTGCTGTTCCTCGGCCGCCACGTGGGCTTCCCGATCGCGCTGGAGGGCGCGCTCAAGCTCAAGGAGATCTCCTACATCCACGCCGAGGGCTTCGCCGCGGGCGAGCTCAAGCACGGGCCCATCGCGCTCGTCGAGCCGGGACAGCCGGTGTTCGTGATCGTGCCGTCGCCGCGCGGCTCCGCCGTGCTGCACAGCAAGGTGGTGTCGACCATCGAGGAGATCCGCACGCGCGGCGCGCGCGTCATCGCGATCGCCGAGGAGGGGGATGCGGCCGTGCTCCCCGTCGCCGACGAGGTGCTGCGCATCCCGCTCGCCGACCCGCTCTTCGAGCCGCTCCTGGCCGTCGTGCCCCTGCACGTCTTCGCGATGGGCCTCGCGACCGCGAAGGGCCTCGACGTGGACCAGCCGCGCAACCTCGCGAAGTCCGTCACGGTCGAGTGAGGGATCGCATGGGGCTGCACTACGCGCCGAGCCGACACTGGATGAACGACCCGAACGGGCTCATCCGGCACCGCGGCACGTACCACCTCTTCTACCAGTACAACCCGCACGGGATCGATCACGCCGACCTGAGCTGGGGGCACGCCTCCAGCGCCGACCTCGCGAACTGGACGGAGCACCCGGTCGCCATCCCGTGCGACGAGCGGGAGGAGATCTTCTCCGGCTCCGCCGTGTTCGACGAGCACAACACCAGCGGGCTGGGCACCGCGCAGGCGCCGCCGCTCGTGGCGATCTACACGACCGCGGCGCGGGAGGACGGCATCCAGGCGCAGGCGATCGCGCACAGCCTGGACGACGGTCTGACGTGGCACAAGCACGCAGGAAACCCGGTGCTCGACCGCGGCTCGACCCAGTTCCGCGACCCGAAGGTGTTCCGCTGGAGCGGCGCCGCCGAGTCGTACTGGGTGATGGTGGCGGTCGAGGCGGTGCAGCAGCAGGTGCTGCTGTACCGCTCGGACGACCTGCGGTCGTGGACGCCGCTGTCGGAGTTCGGCCCCGAGGGCGCCGTGGGCGGCGTCTGGGAGTGCCCCGACCTGTTCCCGCTCGCCGTCGACGACGACCCGGCCGACGTGCGGTGGGTGCTGCTGGTGAGCCTCAACCCCGGCGGGGTCGCGGGGGGATCGGCGACCCAGTACTTCGTCGGGAACTTCGACGGCGTGCGCTTCACCGCCGACGAGCACACGCCGCCGCGGGACGCCTCGCATCCCGAACTCGACCGGGTCGCGTGGGTGGACCGGGGCCGCGACTGCTACGCGGGGGTCACGTTCTCCGGCATGCCCGACGACGAGCGCCTCTTCATCGCCTGGATGGGCAACTGGGACTACGCGCGCACGATCCCGCCCAGCCCCGCGCGCGGGGCCATGACGGTGCCGCGGCGCCTGAGCCTGCGGCGCGTGGACGGTCGCCCGGTGCTGCGGCAGGCGCCGGTGCTGCCGCCGCCCGTCGCCGAGATCGCGCACGCCGACGTGGTGGTCGACGGCGTGTGGCGGCTGCCCGAGCCGATCGCCGGTGCGGCGGTGGTGGATGTCGAGCTGCGGGTGGACGAGGCGGAAGCCGTCGCGCTGCGCTTCCTCGGCGCCGACGACGACACGGGCGGAGTGGTCGTCGTGTACGAGCGAGCGGAGGGGATGCTGCGGGTCGATCGCACGGCGGCGGGCGCCGACATCCACCTCCTCTTCCCGAGCGTCGAGTCGGTGCGCGTGTGCGCGGGGCTGGACGTGCTCGCGCTGCGGATCGTGCTCGACCGGTCGTCGATCGAGGTGTTCGCCGAGGACGGCTGCGCGGTCGTCACCGACCTGTTCGTGCCGCACGGCGACGCGGTGACGGTGACATCCATCGGCGGACCCGTCGTGGTCCGCTCCCTTCGGATCGGCGCGTTCCCGGGATGATCGTCGGGATCGGCGTCGACCTCGTCGACATCCCGCGCTTCGAGCGATCGATCGCCCGCACGCCGCGTCTGCGGGAGCGGCTGTTCTCGCCGGCCGAGCGCGAGCTGCGACTGCGGTCGCTCGCGGCGCGCTACGCCGCGAAGGAGGCGCTCATCAAGGCGCTCGGCGGGTCGGACGGCGTGCACTGGACCGAGATCGAGATCGTCGCCGAGGAGTCCGGCCGCCCCCGGTTCTCGCTCACCGGGTCGACGGCGGCGGTCGTCGCCGAGCGCGGAATCGTCGCGCTGCACCTGTCGATGTCGCACGACGCGAACCTCGCGATCGCCCACGTCGTCGCCGAATCGGGGCCGCTGTGAGCGGCTTTCGCGAGGCGGTGATCGACACAGATGCGATCGCGGCGAACGTGCGGCACCTGCGCCGCCTCACCGCGTCGCACGTCATCGCCGTCGTCAAGGCCGACGGCTACGGGCACGGCGCGGTCGCGGCGGCGATCGCCGCGCTCAAGGGCGGCGCCGACCGGCTCGGCGTGGCCGACGTCGACGAGGCGCTCGCGCTGCGCCGCGCGGGGGTGTCCGCGCCGCTGCTGGCGTGGCTGCACGAGCCCGGCGTCTCGTTCGCCGAGGCCGCGGCGGCCGGTGTCGAGATCGTCGTGTCCGACTACGACCAGCTGCAGCGCGCCGCCGCGGCGGCGGGCGGCGAGCGGCCCACGGCGGTGCACCTGAAGCTGGAGACCGGTCTGTCGCGCAACGGACTCGCCCCCGCGGACTGGGGCGTCGTGTTCGCCGAGGCCGCGCGGCTGGAGCGCAGCGGCCGGTTGCGGGTCGTGGGGCTGTGCAGCCATCTCGCGAACGCGAGTGCCGACGACGACCGCGCCGCCGTGCGGGTGTTCGAGCGCGGCGTGGGCGCCGCCGCGGCCGCGGGCGTGGCCCCTCCGCTGCGGCATGTCGCGGCCAGCCACGCGGCGATCGCGCTCCCCGAGGCGCGGCTCGGCTGCGTGCGCGTGGGGGTCGCGGTCTACGGGCTGTCGCCGTTCGCCGAGCGCACCTCCGCCGAGCTGGGACTGCGCCCGGCGATGACGCTGCGCAGCAGGATCGCGGCGGTGCGGCGCGTGCCCGCGGGCACCGGCGTGTCGTACGGCCACGACTACCGCACGACGCGCGAGACCACGCTCGCGCTCGTGCCCCTCGGGTACTACGACGGGATTCCCCGATCGGCATCGGGCCGCGCGCCGGTGTCGATCGGCGGCGTCCGGTTCCGTGTCGCCGGCCGCGTCGCGATGGACCAGTTCGTCGTCGACGTCGGCGACCGCCCCGTCGCGGTGGGCGACGAGGCCGTGCTGTTCGGCGATCCCGCCCTCGGCCTGCCGTCGGCCGAGGACTGGGCGCGGGCCGCGGGGACCATCAACTACGAGATCGTGACGCGGATCGGTCCGCGCGTGGTGCGGCGCGGGGTCGGCCGGTGAGCGGGCTCGATCCGCTCGTCGGGCGACGCGAGCTCGCGTCGCCGCAGGCGATGGAGGCGTTCGGGGTCCAGATCGGGCGGATGCTGCGCGCCGGCGACCTCGTCGTGCTCACCGGACCGCTGGGCGCCGGGAAGACGACGCTGACCCGGGGCATCGCGGCGGGTCTGGGCGTGCGAGGCCCGGTGCAGAGTCCGACGTTCGTCATCGCCCGCACGCACCCGTCGCTCGTGGGCGGCCCCGCGCTCGTGCACGTGGACGCCTACCGCCTGGGCTCGGCGCTCGAGCTCGACGACCTCGACCTCGACCTCGGGGGCTCGGTCGTCGTCGTCGAGTGGGGGCGCGGCATGGTCGACGGCCTCGCCGATCGGTGGTGGGAGATCGAGCTGGAGCGCCTGCCAGTGCCGGCACCCTCCCCCGGGGACCTGGATTCTGGGGACCTGGATGCCGGTGCCGTGGATGCGGGTGCACTGGATGCGGGTGCCGTGGATGCGGGTGCCGTGGATGCGGGTGCCCTGGATGCCGGTGCCCCCCGCCGCGCGACGATCACGCGGCGTCCTTGATCGACGGCGTCGGCGACGGGTCCCCGATGCCGCTCAACGGATGCCGCCCAGCTCATGCCGCCCAGCTCATGCCGCCGAGCTCATGCTCCCGAGTCCATACATCCCCTCGCGAGTCCATCCCTACAACCCCGCTCTGAGGATGGACTCGCGCGCCGATCTATGGACTCGGCGGCGCGGGGTTCGGGTGCATGGGGCTCGGCGGCGCGGGGCGCGGGGCTCTGGGTGCGGCGGCTCGGGGCTCGGGGCGCGGGGGCACG
>JASGDZ010000107.1:0-4235 GCA_047606835.1 Microbacterium sp.
AGCAACCGGCCCTTCTCAGCCCGGCCGGCCTTCGCGTACTCACGGGCGAACTTCTTCGTGATCTCACGACGCGCAGCCATCGACAACCCCTTGCTCATCACGCCAGGGAACTACGCGGACCTTTTCATGTGAGGCACACGCTGCTGCTCCCGGACCTTTTAGCTGAGTCAAGTCGCCGGACCTCGTCCGGGCCCGGAGCGACTTAGGCTGTTGGGCATGGTCGAGAATCTCCCCGCGATCGCCGTCCTCGGTGCCGGTTCGATGGGCGGCGCCATCCTGCACGGGCTGGTGCGATCGGGGCTCGCGCCGGCCGTCACCGCGACCAACCGCTCTGTCGCCAAGGCCGCCGAGCTGGCTGCGCTGCCGGGTGTCACGGGCGTCGCGCTGGAGGAGCGGCCGACGGGCAACGCGGATGCCGCGGCGGTCGCCGACATCGTGCTGGTCGGCGTCAAGCCCGCGCTGGTCGCACCGCTGCTGCGCGAGATCGCGCCCGTGCTGCGTGCGGGCACGATCGTCGTGAGCCTCGCCGCGGGCGTCACGATCGGCGCGATCGAGGGCGCGCTCGGCGCGAAGGCGCCCGTGCTGCGCGCCATGCCGAACACGCCGGCGACCGTCGGGAAGGCGGTGACGGGGCTCGCTGCCGGCACCGCGGCGACGGCGGCCGACGTCGCCGTCGTGCGGCGCCTGTTCGAGACGTGCGGGGTCGTGGTCGAGGTGCCCGAGTCGCAGATCGACGCGCTCGGCACGATCTCCGGGTCGGGCCCCGCCTACGTGTTCCTGCTGATCGAAGAGCTCACCAAGGCCGCGGTCGGCAAGGGGTTCGGCCAGGCCGAGGCCCGGCTCATGGCGGAGCAGACGTTCATCGGCGCAGCCGCCCTCCTCGATGCGACGGGGCAGGATCCCGCGCAGCTGCGTCGCGACGTCACGAGCCCGCGCGGCTCGACCGAGCGCGCGGTGGCGGTGCTGGAGGCGGCGCACCTCGCCGAGCTCTTCGCCGAGGCGACGGATGCCGCGCTCGCGCGCTCGCGCGAGCTCGCCCAGCCCGGTGGTTGAGCAGGTCGCAGAGCCGGATCCGGTGGCCCAGCCGGCGCAGGCGGCGTGTCCCGACCCGACTCAGCGGTCGAGGGCGGCGAAGCGCTCGATGTCGGAGTTCGTGCCCGAGACGATGATGAGGTCGTGGTTGGTCACGATCGTCTCCGCCTCGGCGTAGCGGAAGGGCTTGCCGGGGCTCTTCACGCCGACCACGGTGACGTTGTACTTCGTGCGCACGCCGGACTCGTTGAGACCGACCCCGCGGATGAACTTCGGCGGATACATCTTCGCGAGCACGAAGTCGTCGTCGAAGCGGATGAAGTCCAGCATCCGCCCGCTCACGAGGTGCGCGACGCGTTCGCCCGCCTCGCGCTCGGGGTAGATGACATGGTTCGCGCCCACGCGCGCCAGGATCTTCCCGTGCGACTGCGACACGGCCTTCGCCCAGATCTGCGGGATCTTCAGGTCGACGAGGTTCGCGGTGATGAGCACGGACGCCTCGATGCTCGACCCGGTCGCGACCACCGCGACCTGGAAGTCCGACGCGCCGATCTGCTTGAGCGCGTCGATGTTGCGCGCGTCCGCCTGCACGGCGTGGGTGACCCGCTCCGACCACTTCTGCACGAGGTCGAGGCTCTCGTCGATCGCGAGCACGTCGCGGCCGAGGCGGTCGAGCTCGCCGGCGCACGCGGCACCGAAGCGGCCGAGGCCGATGACGAGGACGGGGGCGTCGCCGCGGATCTGCTCAACCAACGATCGGCCTTTCCACCGGCAGCGAGTACAGCTGCGAACGGGATGTCGCGGCCACGGCCGCGGCGAGAGTCACTGTACCAACGCGGCCCATGAACATCGTCAAGGCCATCACGTAGATCGCCGGATCCGGCAGTTGTGCCGTGATGCCGGTGGAAAGACCGACGGTGGCGAAGCCCGAGATCACGTCGAACAGCACCTCTTCGACCGGTGCCTGCGTCATCTGCGCGATCGCGATGGTCGACACGGCGACGATCGTCGAGCCCCACGCGACGACCGACAGCGCGACGCGCTGCACGTCGCTCGGGATGCGCCGGCCGAACGCCTGCACCGACTGGCGGCCCTTGGCCTCCGAGAACACGGCGAGTGCGAGCACTGCCAGCGTCGTGACCTTGATGCCGCCGGCCGTCGACGCCGAGCCGCCGCCGACGAACATGAGCATCGAGGCGGCGACGAGCGACGAGCCGTAGAGGTCGTGCATGTCGACGACGGAGAAGCCGCCCGAACGGGTCATCGCGGAGATGAAGAACGACTGGAACGTCGTGTCCCACGCGTCCATCTGGCCGAACGTGTGCGGGTTCGAGTGCTCCAGCAGCAGGAACACCCCTGCTCCCGCGAAGAAGAGCAGGACGGTCGTGATGATGGTGAGCTTGGCGTGCAGCGACCAGCGCCGGAAGTGCCAGTGATGCCGCCACAGCGTGTGGATGACGGGGAACCCGATCGAGCCGAGGAACACGCCCGCCATCAGCACGGTCAGCAGGAAGTAGTCGTCGGCGAACGCGGCGAGGCCGCCGGGGTTCGGGGCGAAGCCGGTGTTCGTGAACGACATCGCCGCGTAGTACGGCGCCTCCCACAGCGCGCTGACCGGGTCCACTCCCGCCCACACGAGCGACGGATAGAGCAGCACCGCGAGCCCGGCCTCGATCACGAGGGTGGACAGTGCGACGGTGAGCAGCAGCTGACCGACCTCTCCGAGGCGCACCGTCTGGCCCTCGTTGACCGGACCGCCGTGCGCGCGCAGCGGATTGGAGTCGCCGGCCGCGATGAGCTTCGCGCGCAGACCGAGCCTGCGCGAGATGACCAGTCCGAGGATCGACGCGAGCGTCAGCACGCCCAGCGCGCCGACGTTGACGCCGAGGTAGGTGACGATGTGCCCGAACGCGGACCAGTGCGCGTACATGTCGACCGTCGACAGGCCGGTGACGCAGATCGTGGACACCGCGGTGAACAGGGCGTCGGCGAAGGGGGTCGGCAGGCCGTCCGCGGCGGCGGCGGGAAGCGAGTACAGCGACGTGAAGATCAGGATGAGGGCGACGAAGATCAGCACCGCGAAACGCGCCGGCGAGGCGGTCATCGACACGCGCAGCCGACTCCACCAGCGTCGAAGGAGGCCGGCGAGGCCCGGGCGCGCGCGGGTGCGGAGAGGGTCGCCCGTCATGTGGCCCCTCCTTCTGATCGCGCCGGTGGCTCGGGCTTCGCCCTCGCTCCCAGACCTCCGTCATGGTACTCCGGCCCGGGCGCGGCTAATCTGTCCCCATGGCGGACATCTTCGACGTGATCGCGGACGGCACACGCCGCGACATCCTGCAGCTGCTCCGCGAACGGTCGGGCGCCGGCGAGCGCGGCACGAGCGTCTCGCACATCGTCCAGGAGCTCGGGGTGAGCCAGCCCACCGTGTCGAAGCACCTCAAGGTGCTGCGGGAGGCTCAGCTCGTCTCGGTGCGGGAAGAGGGGCAACATCGCTTCTACAGCATCGCGATCGGTCCGCTGGAGCAGGTCGACGACTGGCTCGTGCCCTTCCTGATGGACGAAGAGGATGCCGCGGCCGCCGTCGCCTCGCTGTCCTCGTCGCTGCCCGAACCCGCGGCGCGGGCGGCGGATGGCATCGGCCGGGCCGCGGCGTCGGCGAAGCACGCCGTCAGCGGCGCCCTCAAGAAGCTCGGCGCGTAGGCGCCGCGACCCATGTGCCCGCCCCAGCGGGCACAGCAATCACACCTGTTTACACGCGTCGCGCGCACCCAATAGAGTGGGCGCAGTTGAATTTCTGGGGGAAGACGAGGGACCGATGCCCGAACTGCCGGACGTGCGATTCCTCACCGTCGCCGAGGTCGCCGACATCATGCGCGTCTCGAAGATGACGGTGTACCGGCTCGTGCACGCGGGGGAACTGCCCGCGGTGCGCTTCGGTCGTTCGTATCGGGTGCCCGAGTCCGCCGTCACGGCGGCGCTCGAGCGTCCGGTCGCCGAAGCCGGCTGACGTCGGCGAGGCCTTCGTCGCGCGGCTGGTAGACTGCTTCGAGGCTTTTTCCCCTGCCCGTTCCTGGGCGCAGCAGCGTTGCGCCCAGACTCCGACTCAGTGAGGTTCTTTCCGTGGGTTCTGTCATCAAGAAGCGCCGCAAGCGCATGGCGAAGAAGAAGCACCGCAAGCTGCTTCGCAAGACTCGCCACCAGCG
>JASGDZ010000108.1:0-5334 GCA_047606835.1 Microbacterium sp.
CCCGACGGCGGGCTCGGCGCTCATCCGGCTGCTGGCGGGGCCGCGATGGGCGATCGGGCTCGCCGACCTGCGCGAGCTCGCCCAGCTGGCGCGGCGCATCGCGACGCACGACACGGCGCTGCAGCCGCTGCCGCCCGCGGTGGCCGAGCGCGTGCGGCAGTCGGCGGGCGACGACCACGGGTCGCTCGTCGACGCGCTCGACTTCGTGCTGCGCGTGCCCGCCGATCACGGCTGGCTCGCCGCGTTCACCGACGAGGCGCGCGCACGGCTCCGCGAAGCGGCCGCCGTCTTCGACGGGCTGCGCAGGGCGTCGTCGCTGCCGGTTCCCGAGCTCGTGCGACTCATCGAGCTGGAGCTGCGGCTCGACGTCGAGCTCGCCGCCAACGAGGCCCGCGGCCCCGCGCGCACCGCGTCGGCGCAGTTGCGCGCGTTCGTCGACGAGCTGCACGCGTTCCTCGCCACCGACGAGTCTGGTTCGCTGCCGAGCCTGCTGGCCTGGCTCGACCACGCAGAGCGCCTCGACGAGTTCGCTCCGCGCACCGAGCCGCCCGAGGACGACGTCGTGCAGCTGCTGACGATCCACGGCGCCAAGGGTCTGGAGTGGGACGCGGTCGCCGTCGTGCGGATGGTCGTCGACGAGCTGCCGACAAGACCGAAGGACACGAAGGGATGGCTCGCCTTCGGCGTGCTGCCCTACGAGTTCCGCGGCGACGCGCGCTGGCTGCCGCGGCTCGGCTGGCGGCGCGACGAGGCCCCCACCCAACAGGACCTCAAGGCCGCGATCGACGCGTTCGTCGCCGCGAACAAGGCGCGGCAGCTCGAGGAGGAGACGCGGCTCGCGTACGTCGCGGTGACGCGCGCCCGCGATCACCTGCTGCTGAGCGGGTCGAGCTGGTCGGGCACGAAGAAGCCGCGCGCGAGGTCGCCGTTCCTCGACGCCGCCGCGGCCGCGCTCGGCCTCGCGCTGCCCGACGACGACCCGGGGGACGACCCCTACACGGGCGAACGCCGGATGCTGCAGTGGCCGATCGACCCGCTCGGCGCCCGGCGCGACGCGGTGACCGCCGCGGCCGCGCGTGTCGATGCCGCGGTGCGGGAGGCGGAGGTCGAGCCGGAGCCCGACCTCGCGCTGCTGCTGCGCGAGCGCGCCGCACGCCGGGCGGGGTCGACCGAGGACGCGCCGACGCGCATCGCCGCGTCGCGCTACAAGGACTTCGTCGCCGACTACGCGGGAACCGTGCAGCGGCTCGCGCGTCCGATGCCGGAGCGCCCGTATCCCGAGACGAGGCTGGGAACGCTGTTCCACGCGTGGGTCGAGGCGCGGTCGGGGCTGAGCGGTCGCGGCGGATCGCTCGACGACGGGCTGTGGGAGAGCGACGACGAGGAGGCGCCGACGGAGGCGTCGCGGCACGACTCGGCCAGACTCGCGCAGCTGAAGGCGGCGTTCGAGCGCTCGGAGTGGGCGGCGCTGCAGCCGATCGCGGTGGAGACCGAGATCGACTTCACCGACACCGGGCTCGACGGGCGAGAGCACGTCGTGGTGTGCAAGCTCGACGCCGTGTACCGCCGCGGCGACCGCGTCGAGATCGTCGACTGGAAGACCGGCAGGCCGCCTGGCACGGCCGCCGAGCGGACAGAGCGGATGCTGCAGCTCGAGCTGTACCGTCGCGCCTACCACGCCAAGCACGGCGTGCCGCTCGAGGACATCGACGTCGTGCTCTACTACGTCGGCGACGACGTCGTGCTGCGCGCCTGACCTCTCCCGGTGGTCGAGTGCCGGCCCGCAGGGCCGGTGTATCGAGACCCGGTGGTCGAGTGCCGGCCCGCAGGGCCGGTGTATCGAGACCCGGTGACCCCCCCGACGCGTCAAATTCCGGCGACGACGCCGCCCAGGATCCGTGCGGCCTCCGGGAAACGGTCGACGTGCTCGCCCCCGTAGTTCAGGCGCACATAGGGCCCCGAGGGCTCGGCGGGGAACCATTCGCCGCCGGGGGCGATCACGAGGCCCCGCGCGGCGCAGTCGCGAACGACCTGATCGACATCGCTTCCTTCCGCAAGCCGCGCCCACAGGTTCAGCCCTCCGGCCGGGATCGTCTCCACGGTCACACCGGGAGCGTGCTCGGCGAGGCTGTGAAGCAGCAGATCGCGCCGGGCGCGCAGCTGCTCGCGCAGCGAGCGCAGGTGCGTGCGCCAGCCCGGCCGCGTGACGACGTCGAGCGCCGCGGACTGGAGCAGTCCGCTCACGTGCATGGACTCCGCGGCGCGATCGGTGAGGATGCGTTCGCGGGCCGGGCCGCGGACGATGACGGCGGCGACCCGCAGCGCGGGGGAGACGCTCTTGGTGAGCGAGCGGAGATAGATCACGTGCCCCTCGTCGTCGAGGGCGGCGACGGGCGCCGGGTCGGCGTCGATCGCGAGGTCGTGCGCCCAATCGTCCTCCACGAGGAACGCGCCATGCCGGCGGACGACGTCGAGGATCGCCCGCCCGGTCTCTGCCGGCCATCGCACGCCGGTCGGGTTGGCGAAGCTCGGCTGCGCGTAGAGGGCGCGGGCGCCCGTCTGCGCGAACGCGCGCTCGACGTCCTCCGGGTCGAGGCCTGCGGGCCCTGCGGGAATCGGCACGAGATCGACGCCGGCCTGCTCCGCGGCGAGGATCGCGCCCCAATACGTGGGCGATTCGATCAGGAGCGGCCGCCCGCGCCCGACCACCGCTCGGAAGATCGAGCTGATCCCGCTCTGACTGCCCGCGGTGATCAGCGCGTCCCGCGCGGACGCGGGCGCGACGCCGGCCGGTGTGGCCGCGGCGAGCTCCCCGGCGAACCACGCCTGCAGCTCGGGCGCGCCGGCCGCCGGGGAAGGGGTCGTCCCCGCGTCGGTGCGCGCGGCTCGGGCGACTGCCTGCCGCACGAGCTGCTCGGGGAGCAGATCGGCCGACGGATACCCGGAATGGAGCCCGATCGCGTCCGGGGCGATGCTCCGCTGCGTCGACGACAACACGGTCGCGCGCGAGCGCGGCGAGCCGAGGGCGGCCGTCTGCCATCCGTAGTCGACCGGTCTCGGCGCGCGCGCCGCGCGGACGAATGTGCCGACACCGGGACGCGACTCCACCAGCCCGAGAGCGGCAAGCCGCCTCATGGCCTTCTGCACCGTCACCGGGCTCGCCCCGTACTGTGCCGTGAGCGTGCGGTTCGGCGGCACCTGCGCACCGGGAGGAGCGGTGGCGACCCACGCGCGCAATCCCGTCACGATCCGCTCAGTGCTATCCTGATCCATGACTCAACAGAGTAGCGTTATCATCCGCAAGCGCACAGTGCTATCCAGTCCTGCGGGACTGTGGTGGGGGCTGCTCGGCATCGCCGCGTTCTCGTTCACCGTCCCGCTCACCCGCGTCGCCCTGGGCGGGCTCTCGCCGCTGTTCATCGGCTCCGGTCGTGCCGTCGTCGCCGCCGTGCTCGCGGCGATCGCGCTCGCCGCGGCCCGGCAGCGGCTGCCCACCGGCATCCAATGGGCGCGTCTCTGCGTCGTCGCGGGCGGGGTCGTCATCGGGTTCCCCCTGCTCACGTCCTTCGCGCTCACGACGGCGCCCGCCGGTCACGGCGCGATGGTGATCGGCCTGCTGCCCGCCGTGACCGCCGTCGTCGCCGTGGTCCGCGGCCACGAACGACCGGCGCGGTCGTTCTGGGCGTTCGCCGCGCTCGGCGCGGCCGCCACCGTCGTGTTCGCCTCGCTCGGCGGCGGCGAGCTCGGCGCGTTGCACTGGTCCGACCTCTTGCTGTTCGCAGCGGTGCTCGCCGCCGCGATCGGCTACGCCGAGGGCGGACTGCTCGCACGCGAGCTCGGATCGTGGCAGACCGTGTCGTGGGCGCTCGTGCTGTCGGCCCCGCTCATGATCCTCCTGACCGGCGTGTCCGTCATCGACCGGCCGCCGGCGGCGAGCCCCGTGGAGTGGCTGGCGTTCGCCTACCTCGGCGTCGTGAGCATGTTCCTCGGCTTCTTCGCCTGGTATCGCGGCCTCGCGATCGGTCCCATCGCCCAGGTCAGCCAGGTTCAGCTCGTCCAGCCCGTGCTGAGCATGCTGTGGGCGGCGCTGCTGCTGCACGAGCACATCGGCTGGGAGACCGTGATCGGCGGTCTCGCCGTGATCGCGTGCGCGGCGCTCGCCGTGCGCACGCGACTCGGCCGACGGCCCCGGTGACGCCGCCGCGGCGAGCGGCGTCGCGCGGTTGTGGGAGCGCCTATTCCGACGCCGCCCAGCGGCGCAGCGCCTCGCGCGAAGCGCGCTCGGTCTCCTGCGCGTCGGCGCCCGAGCCCGCGTCGTCGGGATGCTCGTTCGCGGCGCGCGTCTCCGCCCACGCCACGAGGTCGACGGGCGCGGTCGAGACATCCTCGAACGCCGCGGGCACGGCATCCGCCGTCTCGTCCTCCGCGGCGTCCTCGAGGTACAGCGCCAGCTCCTGCGGGTCGTAGGCGTCGGTCTGCATCGACGTGTCGACGTCCGACCCGGCGGGGGGCACACGCTCGAGGATCGCCATCGCGTCGTCGAGCGGCTCGCCGAGCACCGCAGGCACGAGGTCGTCGTCGCGGGCGGTCTCGGCGAGCGCCTCCAGCAGTCCGACGGCGTCCTCGACGATGTCGGCGCGGTGCAGCTCGCCGCCGTGCACGAGCCAGCGCGCGAACTCCAGCTCGGCGTAGAGGCGCGCGCGAGAGCGCACGTGCGCGTCGGGTGCGCGATGCGCGGCGTCCTGGTAGGCGGCGAACACGTCGTCGGCGGCCTCCGGCGCCGATGCCAGCCAGCGCAGATCGGTGGCGGGATCGCCCACCGAAAGGCCGTGCCAGTCGAGGATCGCGGTCACGGTCGGCCCGGCATCCGTGTCCTGGAACAGCAGCGAGGTGAGCTCCGCGCCGCCGAGGACCACCGTCGACTCGAAGCGCCAGAGATCGTCGGATGCCGCGGCCCCCCGCCAGCGCGCCATCAGGGTGCGCGGCACCCGGCCGGTGTCCTCTGCGCGGTCGAGCAGCGCGGCGGTCTCGGCGCGGAGCTGACTCGACGTGCGCGTGGGGAGCCCCTCCGCGCGCACCACCGACGCCGGCAGCGCGTGCACGGAGGCGAGCGCCTGACCGACCGAGACGGCGGCGCCGGGGCCCGCGGGAAGATGCGCGGGCTCGACCTGGTACCCGGGAAGCAGGTCCGTCACGAGCGCGCGGGCGTCGCCGAGCCCGGCCTCGCCGAGCAGCTCGGGCGCCCGCACCCCGAGGAGCTCGCGCACGCCGGGGGTGAGGGCGCGCAGCGCCAACGCCTCGGCCGCGAGCTCGCTGGCGGCTGAGGCGTCGGCC
>JASGDZ010000109.1:0-5953 GCA_047606835.1 Microbacterium sp.
GCGCGCCCACCCGACCGGTGGGCGCGCGGCGGCGCGTCGGCGTCCTCCTGGCGGGGTTCGGCGCGCTCGCCGTCTCCGTCGTCCTGTCGCTCGCCTTCGGCTCGCGTCCCGTCACGGTGCCGGAGATCCTCGAGGGCCTGGCGACGTGGATCCGCGGTGAGCTCCCGACGGAGATCGGCCCGCTCGCCGTGCAGAGCCGCATCCCTCGGACGGTGCTCGCCCTCTTGGCGGGGGCGGCGCTCGCGCTCTCTGGAGCGCTCATGCAGGCGATCACCCGCAACCCGCTCGCCGATCCCGGCATCCTCGGCGTCAACACCGGGGCCGCGCTCGCCGTCGTGACCGGCCTCGCGTTCCTCGGCGTCTCCGGCACGTGGAGCTATCTCGGTCTCGCGGTCGCCGGCGCGCTCGCCACCGCGCTGTTCGTCTACTTCGTCGGCTCCGTCGGTCCGGGGGGCACGACTCCGATCAAGCTCGCGCTGGCCGGCGCCGCCACGACGGCCGCCCTGTCCTCGCTGGTGTCGGCGATCCTGCTGCCGCGTCAGGCGGTCATGGAGGAGTTCCGCTTCTGGCAGGTCGGCGACGTCGGGCGCGCCGAGTGGGAGACGATGGCCGTCGTCGCCCCCGTCCTCGTCGGCGGCGCGGTGATCGCCGTCCTGTGCGCCTCCGCGCTCAACGCCCTCGCGCTCGGCGACGACGTCGCCATCGGGCTCGGGGTGCGGGTCGGCCGGCTGCGGATCATCGCGGCCACCGCCGGCGTGCTGCTGTGTGCGGCCGTCACCGCCGTCGCCGGCCCCATCGGGTTCGTCGGCCTCATGATCCCGCACGCGGTGCGGCTGCTGGCAGGTCCCGATCAGCGCTGGCTGCTGCCGCTGTCCGCCATCGGCGGCGCGGTGCTGCTCGTGCTCGCCGACACCGCGGGTCGCGTGATCGGATCGCCCGGCGAGGTCGAAGCGGGCATCATCACCGCGTTCCTGGGCGCGCCCGTCCTCATCGTGATCGCGCGCCGCACCCGGATGAAGGCGCTCTGATGGCCGCCATCGCCGCCGTCACCGACGACCAGTTGCGCGCGGTGGCGCTCGGTCGCCGTCGCCGTTCCCGCCGCCGCATGCTTGCGCTGGCGATCCTGTCCGTGATCGCGGTGGTGCTGTTCGCAGCGATGCTCGTGCTCGGGAACACCATCTACCCCCTCGGCGACGTGGTCGGCGTGATCCTGGGACACGAGGTCGCGGGGGCGTCGTTCACCGTCGGCACGCTCCGGCTCCCCCGCGCGCTGACCGCGGTGCTCGCCGGGGTCGCCTTCGGCGTCGCGGGATCGACGTTTCAGACGATGCTGCGTAATCCGCTGGCCAGCCCCGACGTCATCGGGATCACCTCGGGCGCCAGCGCGGCTGCGATCCTCTCGCTCATCGTGCTCGACTGGGGCGGCACCGCGACGCTCACGGCGTCGCTCGTCGCCGGGATCGTCACCGCCGTCGTGATCTATCTCGCCGCCCGCGGCGGGGACTCCACCGGCGGACGCCTGATCCTGATCGGGATCGGCGTGGGCGCGATGCTGGACGCCGTCATCGCGTATCTGCTGGTGCGCGCCGCCGTCTGGGACGTCGCGGTCGCGACGCGCTGGATGACCGGCAGCCTCAACGGCACGCGCATGGAGCAGATCCCGCCGCTGGCGACCGCCGTCGTCGTGCTCGTGCCGACGGTCGTGCTGCTCAGCCGGGACCTCCGCGCCCTCGAGCTCGGCGACGCCTCAGCGACGGCCCTGGGCGTGCGCGTCGACCGCACCCGCATCCTGCTCGTCATCGCCGCCGTCGCACTGGCCTGCTTCGCCACGGCGACGACGGGACCGATCGCCTTCGTCGCGTTCCTCGCCGGCCCGATCGCCGCGAGGATCGTCGGCCCCGGCTCGTCGGTCGTGATCCCGGCGGCCCTCACCGGCGCGTGCCTCGTGCTCGCCGCCGATCTGCTCGGGCAGTTCGCGTTCGACACCAAGTTCCCGGTCGGCGTGATCACCGGCATCCTGGGCGCGCCCTACCTCATCTACCTGCTCATCCGGACCAGTCGACGTGGAGGCTCGTCATGACCGCACAGCACGTCATCCGCACCGAGGGGCTCGTAGCAGGCTACGGCGGCAACAGGATCGTCGACGGCGTCGACCTCGAGATCCCGGCCGGTCGCATCAGCGTCATCGTCGGCGCCAACGCGTGCGGCAAGTCCACACTGTTGAAGACGATCTCCCGCCTCATCCCCACGCAGGCCGGCGCCGTCGTCCTGGACGGCAAGCGCATCGATCAGATCCCGACGAAGGAGCTCGCGCGCACACTCGGCCTGCTGCCGCAGCAGCCGATCTCCCCGGAGGGCATCGTGGTCGCCGATCTCGTCGGGCGCGGTCGCCATCCGCATCAGCGGCTCTTCCGATCGTGGACGCCGGCGGACGACCGCGCGGTCACGGAGGCCCTCGCCGCGACCGGCGTGCTCGATCTGGCAGACCGCGCGGTCGATGAGCTCTCCGGCGGGCAGCGGCAGCGCGTGTGGATCGCGATGGCGCTCGCACAGGAGACCGACATCCTTCTGCTCGACGAGCCGACGACGTTCCTCGACGTCTCCCACCAGGTCGAGGTGCTCGATCTGCTGACCGATCTCAACGTCGCCCGCGGCACCACGATCGTGATGGTGCTGCACGACATCAACCTTGCCGCACGATATGCCGATCACCTGTTCGCGCTGCGCGCGGGACGCGTCGTGGCCAGCGGCGCCCCCGACGCGGTCGTGACATCCGAGCTGATCCGGGAGGTCTTCGCGCTGGACGCGCTCGTCATCCCCGATCCGGTGTCGGGGTCGCCGATCGTCCTCCCCCGCGGCCGGCATCACGTGATCCAGGCGGAGGGACGCTGACTCACTCCATGCGTTCGGCCTGACCGTTGCGCCAGTAGCCCATGAAGGCGACGCGCTTGCGGTCGACGCCGTGTCCGGTCACGAGCAGGCGCCGCAGCGTCTTGATCGTCGCGGCCTCCCCCGCGATCCATGCGTAGAACTCGCCCTCCGCGTCTTCGGGGCTGTCCCACAGCAGATCGCGGTCGATGTCGATGTCCTCCAGCTCTTGCGGACGCGGGGCCGCGGCACGCTCCAGCACCGGTGTGTGGGCGGCCGCCCACGACGTCACGGCGTCGATGAGGCGCGCGCCGTGCGCAGCCTCGTCGCGCTCGATCCAGCGCACGCGGAACGAGGCGGGCGCATCGGGCTGCAGCGCGTCGGCGGACGTCGGCACCTCGATGAACGCGTCCACCTCGAATGCGGCGTCGAGCGATTCGAGGATGCCGCAGATCGCCGGAGCGGCGGTCTCGTCGCCGGCCAGCAGCAGACGGCGGGCCGTGCCCGGATGCCAGTCGAGCCCGAGGCGCGAGTGCGGGCTGCGCTCGTCGGCGCCGACGACGACCGCCTCATCGCCGATCGTCGCGCCCTGCGCCCACGCGCCCGCGGGGCCGGCGTCGTGATGCACGACGAAATCGACCACGAGCTCCCGGGTCGCAGGATCGATGCGCCGCACCGTGTAGGTGCGGAACGGGTTGCGCGCGGCGACGGGCAGTGCGCGCCACCGGTCGTACCAGTCCCCCGCGCCTTCGTGCTGCCCGAAGTCCGCGAACGTCCCGTCGGAGTGCGGGAGCACGAACTTGATGCGCTGGTCGAGGCCGGCGGTGCTGAAATGCTGGAGCTCGTCCCCGGTGAAGGTCACCCGCACGAAATGCGGCGTGAGCCGATGCACGTCGGCGACCCGCACCGGATAGGGCCGATAGGCGGGTCGGACGGGGGTTTCGATCGCAGACATATCTTTAGGTTAGCCTTACCTCTGGGTACCCCCAAACCCGTCGCGACTCATCCCGCGTCGGTTCCAGGGCTTTCCTGAAGGTCTTCGGCGGTCATCGTCGGGGTGGGCGTGTTCGCAGTGACCGCGTGGATCGGTACGTCCGGCAGCTCGCTCCGCGGCGTGGGTCTCGCGGGTGCTGGAGCCGAGACAGCTCGTTGCGCGTCAGACGGCGAGCGGTCTGTCGCGCTGCGGCCTGTCTCGGCGCGGGCGACCCCCGCACGGCCGGCGTCGGCGCATGCCGGCGGGCCTGAACGACACACGGCCGCACAGGAGTTCCGGCTTTCCCGCGCAGACACGCCCGGGCACCGACTTCAGGAAGGGCCCGCGTCGGTTCGTGGCATCCGGCCGCATCCGGTAGCATCGGTACCCGACCCCGTTGGGTCACGGGCGATTGGCGCAGTTGGTAGCGCGCTTCCTTCACACGGAAGAGGTCATCAGTTCGAGTCTGGTATCGCCCACCCTGAAGAACCCCGGTCAGGCCGGGGGTTCTTCATTTTCTCCGCTTCTGGTCATTGCTTGCCAAGGCGGAGGCTGAGTAGCCGTGCGTCGTTCTGCGCGGAGGTCCGCTCAGTCACGCAGGGCTCGCACCCACTCGATGATCGCGGCCGAGAGTCCGTCTCGATCGCGTACCCAGGTGAAATGTGAGCCGGGCTTGGCCGTCACTCGTGACGGGGTGTAACTCATACGCGTGATGCGGGCGCGAGGCGCCTTTGCCAGCAGCGCGTCCGTCGCCGTGCGGGGCGCCAGCACGTCGCCAGCCACGTCGACCGCGAGCAGTTCGCCGCGATAGTCCGCGATAGCGGCCTCGTAGTCGAACGTGCCGCTTCCGGCGGCGTAGCGTCCGGTCCTCACCACACGAGACCAGTCACGGACCACAGCCCCGGGCTGCCGCCCGCCGAAACCGAGTCGATCACCAGGCCAGTGCCCCAGCGCCCGTGCCGCCCCGCCGATCGCCTGCGAACCGAAAAGGTACGTCCAACGCCGGATGCCGGGGAACGCCCGATGCCAGGCCGACCCGCTCGCCGCCAGCACGACGGGTACCTCTGGGCAGAATCTCCCTGCGGCGATGAGACCGAGCTGACCGCCGAGGCTGTGTCCGACGATCGCCGCGTTCGCGCGCGGCAGGTACTCGCGGAGCGCGGTGAAGACGGCGGGCAGGCACTCCTCGACAAGGGCTGCGAAGCCGTCCAGCGGACGTGACGGGTCGGCCTGCACTCGACGTGCGAGGAAGTCCACGCGAGCCAGCGCAGCCCCAGCGTTCAGCAGTTCGCCCGCGAGCGTGTCGTAGTAGCGAGCCGGCACGCCCATCGCGGGAAGGAGCACGATCACGACATCCGCGTGAGGTGCCCCATGCAGCTCGAACGACCACAGTCCACCCTCGTCGGAGACGGTGACAATCGGCTCATCCCCGTGCGCCGCAACGGGGCGCTCTACCACCGTCACGCGCCGACCACCCATAGCGTCAGCCTGCCAGATCGCGGCGCGATCCTTGCGCTACCGACCGAGACCGCGCCCGCCAGTTCTCCTTCGCGACGGCGATCTTCACCTATGTGCTCGGGGTCGCCGCGCAGATGAACCGCAACGCGCAGACCGCCGCCGCGGGGCGGACGCGGGACGAGTGGCTGGCCGAGCAGTCGACGCGTTGGGCCGAGCTCGACCCGGAGACCTACCCGTTCCTCCACGCGGCCGCGCCCGACCTCCACCAGCATGACGACCGAGAGCAGTTCATCACCGGCCTCGACCTGCTCCTGACCGGCATCCGGGCGGAGCACACGGCCTGAGCGCAAGCTTCCGGCGGAACAACCGACCCGAATCGGCGCCGCGACGAGAAACGGCAGTTCTCGATCCGGGCGGTGCACCGACATTGGCAGATGTTGGGTGTTCCCATCTGGCTTCCTTGCCTCCGTCACCACTTCGCGCACGGCGCCCGCAGTCGCTGACGGATGTCGGCGTGACTTCCGTTAGGCACCTAGCTATATTTGTATGGTGACTAACGAACAAGCGGACCCGCAACACGAATCAGCTGGTGCGTGGGCGAAGAAGTACCACCTCGCGACGCGAATGGTGATGGAAAACGTCCTCCGCCCCTAC
>JASGDZ010000110.1:0-3391 GCA_047606835.1 Microbacterium sp.
CCGGGCTCCGCCCGTCGCTCAACGAGCGCTGAGGCTCACGCCTGGCAGGACGGGCACCAGTACAGCTTGCGCGCGCCGAGCTCCTGCAGCGCGATCGCCGTGCCGCACAGGCGGCACGGCAGCCCGGTGCGGTGGTAGACCCAGTGCCGGTCGTCGCGGCTGGCCATCGCCCGGCGCCA
The DNA here is from genome assembly GCA_047606835.1 of Microbacterium sp. GTDB lineage: Bacteria > Actinomycetota > Actinomycetes > Actinomycetales > Microbacteriaceae > Microbacterium. The sequence continues at coordinate 180 of JASGDZ010000110.1, forward strand.
GTCGTCGGGCGACAGGTCGTCCATCGTCATCATCTGCCCGGTCTCGACGCCGATGCGCAGCAGCCGCGACCAGTCCCGCCACAGCTCCCGCACGAGCTCCTCGGGCACGTCCCGCCCCGGCGTGAACGGGTTCAGCCGCGCCCGGAAGAGCAGCTCCGCGCGGTAGACGTTGCCGATGCCGGCGACCACCGCCTGGTCCATCAGCAGCAGGGCGATGGATGTCGGCTTGCGCCGCACCGCCGCCACGAACCGCTCCTCGCCCTCGGCGGGGTCGTCGACGAGCGGGTCCGGTCCGAGTCCCGCGAGCGTCGCCCCCATCTCGTCGGGGGTCTGCAGCGCGCACGCCGTCGGACCGCGCAGATCGGCGCAGGTGATCGCGGTGAGCAGCCGCAGACGCACCTGCCCGACCACGGGAGGCGGCCACGCGCCCTCCTCGTCGGCGAGCCCCGTCGTCTGCTCCGACATCCGCACGTGCACGCGCGCCCGCCGCGGCGCGCCGATCGAGGAAAGCGAGTTCTCCCCCGCGTCGTCCATGACCGGCTCCCCCGCCAGCACCGTGCCACGCTGGTTGGTCTGGCCCATGCGGCCGTTGGCCGACGCGATCGTGGGGTCGACGAGGATCTCCCCGGAGAAGTCCCACGCGCCGTACATGCCGAGGTGCACGCGCAGCCACACGTCGTCGTCGAACTCGACGAACATCTGCTTGCCCTGCGCCCGCACCGCCGTCGCGGTGCGCCCGTCGATCACCGCGGCACCCTCGGCGAAGCGGCCCTGCGGGCTCGACGCCGCGACGGCGCGGCCGACGTAGTTGCGGTCGAACTGGCGCGCGATGCGGTGGACGGAGTGCCCTTCAGGCATCAGCCGGCTGCGGGGTCGTCGCCACGCGGGTCGGGCAGCAGCGAGCCGTCGACCTCGTAGGCCGCGACCTGCGCGATGCGCCGCACGTGCCGCTCGTCGCCGGAGAACGGCGTCGCGATGAAGCGGTCGATGAACGCGACGGCCTCTTCGAACGTGTGCTGGCGGGCGCCGATCGAGATCACGTTCGCGTCGTTGTGCTCGCGGGCGAGCTCCGCGGTGGGGAGGTTCCAGACCAGTGCGGCGCGGATGCCGGCCACCTTGTTCGCCGCGATCTGCTCACCGTTGCCGGAGCCGCCGAACACGACGCCGAGCGCCTCGACGCCTGCCGCCTGGTCGCGCACCACCGCCTGCGCGCAACGGATGCAGAACGCGGGGTAGTCGTCGACGGGGTCGTATTCGACCGGACCGTGGTCGACGACCTCGTGTCCCTGCGCCGTCAGGTGATGCAGCAGCTGGGTCGAGAACTCGAGGCCGGCGTGATCGGTCGCGATGTGGATGCGCATGGCCCCATCCTAGTTTCCAGCCGTTGAGCGAGCGCAGCCCCCGGCCGTTGAGCGAGCGCAGCCTCCGGCCGTTGAGCGAGCGCAGCGAGACGAAACGCCCTGACGCCTCCCCGCGTCTCGTCTCGTCTGCGTTTCGTCTCGGTCGCTGCGCTCCCTCGCTCAACGAGCGTCGCTCCTCGCTCAACGACCGGAGGAGTTACGGCTTCAGGCCCGCCACGGCGGGCTTGAAACCAGCGCGGACGTTCTCGCAGCATCCCGGCCGCGCCACGTCGTACCACGGCCCGAGCGCCGTGACGTGCGGACGGTCGGCCGCTGGAACGCCGCGCAGGCGCTCCTCGATCAGGTCCACGAGTCCGCCCACGAACGCCGGATGCACGCCCGGGGTCGGCGTGCGCGCGGCGCGCAGTCCGGCATCCGCTGCCGCGGCCATCGCCTCGGTGTCGAGGTCCCACAGCACCTCCATGTGGTCGCTCACGAAGCCGAGCGGCACGATCGCGACCGCCTCGACCCCCTGCGCGGGAAGCTCCGCGATCGCGTCGTTGACGTCGGGCTCGAGCCACGGCTGCGACGGCGGTCCCGAGCGGGACTGGAAGACGAGCCGCCAGCCGACGCCTGCGGCGTCCGGAAGCTCGCGGACGAGCTCTGCCATCACGTGCGCGGCGACGGCCGTGTGCTGCGCGACGTACGCGCCGCCGTCGCCCCAGTCGACGTCGCGCGGGCCGGAGCGTCGCGCGTCGTCGACCGGAATGCTGTGCGTGGAGAAGAGCACGCGCACCGCTTCGGGGGCGATCCCTTCGGCGAGGAACGTGCGGACGGCGTCGCGCACGCCCTCCACGAAGGGCAGCACGAATCCAGGGTGGTCGAAGAAGAGGCGCACCTTGTCGATCGCGACGCGACCGGCGAGCCCCGTGTCGACGAGCGCCCGCGCGAAGTCCTCGCGATACTGGCGATCGCTGGAGTAGGAGCTGTAGGCGCTCGTGGCGAGCCCGAGCAGGGTCGTGTGCCCCGCGGCCGCCGCGGCCGTGACGGCATCGTCGAGGAAGGGCGCCCAGTTGCGGTTGCCCCAGTACACGGGAAGGCCCAGCCCGCGCCGGGCGATCTCCGCCTCCAGCGCCGCCTTCAGCGCACGGTTCTGCGCGTTGATCGGGCTCACCCCGCCGAAGTGGCGGTAGTGGTGGGCGACCTCCTCCAGACGCTCGTCGGGGATGCCGCGCCCGCGCGTGACGTTGCGCAGGAACGGGATGACGTCGTCCTGCCCCTCCGGGCCGCCGAAGCTCGCCAGCAGCACCGCGTCGTAGGCGACGGGAACCTCCACATGCGGGGCGCCGGAGGAGGCGGCGGCGGACGCGAACGGAACGAGGTCGTCGTCAGCAGTCACCGCTCCATCCTGACATCCGACGCGGGAGGCCACGATATGATGGTTTCATCATGCCATTGAACAATCGGCAGCGGCCGCTCTACGAGGTGAAGGCCGGGCTCTTCAAGGGGCTGTCCCACCCGCTGCGCATCCGCATCCTCGAACTGCTCTCCGCGTCGCACGAGGTGAGCGTCGCCGCGTTGCAGCACGAGACCGGGCTGGAGGCATCCCACCTGTCACAGCATCTCGCGGTGCTGCGCCGGCATCGTCTCGTCGTGTCCGAGCGCCGCGCGAGCCACGTGTACTACCGCCTCGCCGACCCGGCTGTGGCCGAGCTGCTCGCGGTCGCCCGCCGGCTGCTGCACGGCGTGCTGGCTTCCGGCGGCGAGCTGCTCGCCGACGTCGACTCGCTTCCCGCCCTGCCCGCGCCCGCACGATGAGCCGGTTCGCCGCCGTGCGCGGGCTGCTCCCCGCGGCATCCGACTACCGCGCAC
>JASGDZ010000111.1:0-2650 GCA_047606835.1 Microbacterium sp.
CCCGGCGGCGGCGCGCACCCGGTCCTGCGCGCCCGGCCCGAACGACGCCGCGGCGTACACGACGACGTCGGCCGCCCCATCGCGTCCTGCGGCGGCGCGCCCCGCCCGGATCGCGTCGACGGCGGCGCGCAGCTCGGCCGGCGATTGCCAGCTGTTGAGCACGACCCCGTCGGCGACCTCGCCGGCCGCCGTGAGCGTCTTCGGCCCCTCCGCCGCCGCGTACACGGCCGGCACGACGTCGGGCGGCCAGTCGAGTCGCACGCCGTCGAGGCGCACATAGCGACCCTCGACTCCGACCTCGTCGCCGGCCAGCAGCGCACGCAGCGCCGGCACGTATTCGCGCAGGAGCGTGAGCGGCGAGGCGACCCGGGCGCCGACCTGCGCCATCCATGGCAGCACCCCGTGCCCGACGCCGGGCAGGAGCCTGCCGGGGAACATCCGCGACACGCTCGCGATCTCCATCGCCGTCACGGCGACGTTGCGCAGCGGCAGGGGCGCGATGCCGATCCCGATGCGCAGCGACCGGGTCCACGCCAGCGCCGCACCGGCGGTCGCGAACGCCGACTGGCGGAAGCAGTCCTCCCACACCCACAGCTCGGCCACCCCGGCGTCCTCGACGGCCTGGACGACATCGCGCAGCGCCTCGGGCGGGCTGTGGTAGGGGTTGAGGATCGTGCCGATGCGCGTCATGCGTCCACTCTGCCGGCCAGGGCCGACATTCCGCCGGAAGCCGGGCCGCCCGGCCCGGATGTCAGGCGAGCAGCTCGGCCGCCCGATCGACGAACCGCACGTACTCGTCGACGTCGTCGGTCGCGGTGATCGCGCGCAGCACGACCTCGTCCACGGCATCGCGATACGGCGGGATGCCGGCCGCGAACCGCTCGGGGGCGAGCACGGTGTCGCCTGCGGCGACGCCGAGCCGTGCGAAGTGCGCCGCGTAGGCCGGATATCCGGCGTAGCGGGCGGCCTCGGCGTCCAGCCGCCCCGTCGCGGCGGGATCGAGCGCCGCGCGCACGTACAGCGCCACGTGCGCGTGCGCGCGGGCCGCGTGCGCGGCCTGCGCCTGCGCCCCCGCGAGCGCCGGGGTGAGCCAGCTCAGCAGAGGCCCGTCGGCATCCGCGACCGCCAGCTCCCGCATCCGGGGCCCCAGCGCGCCGACGAGCAGCCGCGCGGACGTGAGCTCGCGCAGCTCGGCGACCGCGTTCCGCACCAGCGCGAGCGCGCCCGCTCGGGCCTGACCGGAGCCGACACCGAGCGTCAGCCGGTCGTGCGGCAGCGCACGCAACGCGTCGACGAAGGATGCCGGCGGCCGCCGGTCCACCGGGATCACCCCCGTGGCGAGCACGAGCGCGTCGGTGACGCGCGCCGCCGCGGCGAGCGAGGCGAGCGAGTCGCCGCCGGGCGTGTCGTTCACCCACAGGGCGTGGAGACCGGCGGCCTGCGCCGCCGAGGCCACACGGGCGGTCGCGTCGGGGCCGAGGGAGCCGGCGACGCCGATCGAGACGAGTGCGGAGGTCACGCCTTCGAGCATGCCATCCGCAGCGCTCGTCCGACCCGCACGTCACCTGGAAGAATCGCGTCTCATGACCGACCCGTCGACGCGCATCGTCCAGGACGCACCGCCCGGAGTGAGCACCGCCGACGCCGAGCTGATCGCCGGCGAGCTGTTCGGCGTGCACGGCACGGCACGATCGCTGGGCAGCAATCAGGACCTGAACTTCGTCATCGCCGTGCCCGGCGCGGCGCCGAAGCTGCTCAAGATCGCCAATCCCGCGACGACGGCCGCGGAGCTGGAGGCCCAGTCGCGCGCGGCCCGCGTGCTCGCCGCCGCCGGCATCCGCGCGCCGCAGGCCGCCACGCTCCCGGGCGGCACCACCGTGCACGAGGTCGACGTCGACGGCCGCACGATGCGGGCGCGCCTGCTCGACTTCCTCGAGGGCCGCACGCTGTCGGGCGGCGGCCACCTGTCGCACGCCGCCGTCGCGGCGATCGGGCGGCTCGCGGCATCCGTCGACCGCGCCCTCGCCGGCGTCGACGATCCCGCGGCGGAGCGGGTCAGCCAGTGGGACCTCGCCCGCACCCCGGCGGTGCTGCCGCTGCTCGTGCCGTCGGTGGCCGACGCGGCGCTGCGCTGGCGGCTGGAGCGCGCGGCCGATGCGGCGTGGGCACAGGTCGCGCCGCTCGCCGATCGGCTCCCGGTGCAGACGATCCACGGCGACCTCACCGACGACAACGTCGTGGTGGGCGATGCGCTCGCCGGCCTCCCCGACGGCGTCATCGACCTCGGCGACCTGTGCCGCACATGGCGGGTCGCCGAGCTTGCGATCACGGTGTCGTCGCTGCTCCACCACGACGGCGTGGGGGTGGCCGACGCGATGCGGGCGGTGACGGCCTACCACGCGGCGCTGCCGCTGGACGAGGCGGAGGTCGACGCGCTGTGGCCGCTCGTCGTGCTGCGGGCGACGGTGCTCGTGGCGAGCGCTCACCGCGTGCTGCGCGACGACCCCGGCAACGACTACGCCGCCGACAACCTCGCCCACGAGCTGGCGATCCTCGCTGCGGCGCAGTCCGTGCCGCTGCGCGTCGGCACGGCCCTCGCCCGCCTGGCTGCGGGGAGCGAGGTCACGCCGCTCGCGCTGCCCGCGCCCGC
>JASGDZ010000112.1:0-2955 GCA_047606835.1 Microbacterium sp.
CGATCACGAAGGTGACCGGGTTGCCGTCCCAGTCGACGCCGCCGTCGTAGCGCACGACCGACAGCGCCGACCCGAGGATCGTCTCCTTCGTCTCGTTTGTGCCGTGCGGGATCGCGAGCTCGTTGCCCATGTAGGTCGACACCGTCTGCTCGCGCTGCTGCATCGCATCGAAGTAGGCGCTCGTCACGGCGCCGGCGGACTCGAGGATGTCGGCGGCCTCCTTCATCGCCTCCTCGCGCGTCGCGCCTCCGGAGTGGATGCGCACCTGTCCGATGCTGAGGACGTCACGTGCCATTCGTCTTGCCTTTCGCTCTGTGTGCTCTCGCCGGTCGTCGAGATCCGACGTGTCGGGCGCTACGCGCCATCCTCGTGCTGCTTGCGCACCAGGTCCACGACCTCGTCGTACCTCGGCGAGTTCATGAAGTTGTCCACCGACACGTGGATCGCGCCGGGCACCTTCTGCCGCGCCCGGTCGGTGAGCTGGTTCTGCGTGATGATCAGGTCGGCCGAGGCATCCAGGTTGGCGATCGCCTTGTTGACGACCGTGACCTGCTCGATGCCCGCCTTCTTGATCTTGTTGCGCAGCACGCTGGCCCCCATCGCCGACGAGCCCATGCCCGCGTCGCACGCGAACACGATGCTGTGGACGGGCTTGGCGTCGACCGCGGTGCCGCCGGCGGCCTGCTCGCCCTCGGCGCCCGCGCCGCCCGACGTGCGGGCGCGCAGACCCGCGAGCGCCGCCGACTCCTTGCCCTTGTTCGCCTCGGTGGCCGCGATCGCCGCCGAGAGGTCGCCGGCGTTGCCGGACTCCAGGTCGTGCTTGCGCGAGGCCCGCAGGATGACGCCGCTGAGGAGGAACGTCACGGTGGCCGCGAGCAGCACCGAGAGGTACACGACGAGCAGGTTGGGCACGCCCCCGGCTGCGGGGCTGGATGCCGCCGCCGACACGGCGATGATGCTGCCCGGGGCTGCGGGGAAGGCGAGACCGCCGCCGAGCACCATGTTGGTCGTGACCCCGGTGGCGCCGCCCGCGATGAGGGCGAGGATCGTCAGCGGCTTGCTGAGCGCGTACGGGAAGTAGATCTCGTGGATGCCGCCGAGGAACTGGATGACCGCCGCCCCCGGGGCGGACGCCTTGGCCTGCCCCACCCCGAAGAACGTGAAGGCGAGCAGCAGCCCGAGGCCCGGGCCGGGGTTCGCCTCGAGGAGGAACAGGATCGACTTGCCCGTCTCGGTCGCCTGCTCGATGCCGAGCGGGGTGAACACGCCGTGGTTGATGGCGTTGTTCAGGAACAGCACCTTCGCGGGCTCGACGATGATCGACACGAGCGGAAGCAGATGCAGCGAGACCAGCCAGCCCACCGCTCCGCCGAGCACGGCGCTGATGCCGAGCACCACGGGGCCGAACACGAAGAACCCGACGATCGCCAGCAGCATTCCGAGGATGCCCGCCGAGAAGTTGTTCACGAGCATCTCGAAGCCGGGCTTGATCTTGCCGTCCCAGAGCTTGTCCATCCACTTGGTCACGAGCGCCGCGAACGGGCCCATGATCATCGCGCCGAGGAACATCGGGATGTCGGTGCCCACGATGACGCCCATCGTGGCGATCGTCGCGACGACGCCGCCGCGCTCTCCGTAGACCATGCGGCCGGCCGTGTTGCCGATGAGCAGCGGCAGCAGGTAGGTCACCATGGGACCCACCAGACCGACGTACTGCATGTAGTGGCCGATGACGTTGCCGTCGTCGTCGGTGGACTCGGCGATCGCCTGCATGGCGCCGGGCCAGTTGATGACGGACGCGTCGCCGAACCCGCCCAGGAGGTTCGCGACGGGATACCACCCGCCGAGCCAGCCCACCGCGATGAAGAGCATCGTGATGAAGCCCCACGCGATGAAGGCCGCGATGTTGGGCATGATCATGCCCGAGAGGAACGTGCCGAAGCGCTGGACTCCGACCCGTGCCTTCTGGACGCCCGAAGCGGACGTCGACGCCGTTGTCATGTGTGTCTCCTTGTCGGGGATGGTGGTTCTCAGAGGGTGCTCGCCGCGCGCGCCGCCTCGCGGGCGGACGCCGCGTCCTCGGCGGCGAGGGCGGACTCGGCGACGCGTCGGGCGTCGTCGAGGGAGTGCTCCAGCAGGCTCGCGCGCACGTCGGCGAGGGCCGTGGGGGCCATCGACAGCGAGGTCGCGCCGAGGCCGACGAGCACGACGGCCAGGAGCGGGTCGGCAGCGGCCTCGCCGCAGATGCCCACCGGCTTGCCGTGGAGCCTTCCGGCGGCGCCCACCTCGCGGATGAGGCGCAGCACGGCCGGGTGCCACGGGTCCTGGAACGACGCCACCGAGCCGAGCAGGCGGTCGGCGGCGAGCGTGTACTGCGTGAGGTCGTTCGTGCCGATCGACGCGAAGTCGGCGATCGCGAGCACCCGGTCGGCCAGGAGCGCCGAGGACGGCACCTCGACCATGACCCCCGCGGTCTTGATGCCGTACTCGCGGGCGAGCTCGGTGAAGTAGCGCGTCTCCTCGACGGTGGAGACCATCGGCGCCATGACCCACAGGTCGGCGTCGGTCGCGGCATCCGCCTCCTGCAGGGCGGTCAGCTGCTCGCGCAGGATGTCCTCGCTGGCGCGCAGCGCGCGAAGACCCCGCAGGCCCAGCGCCGGGTTCTCCTCGTGCGCGTCGTTGAGGAACGAGAGCGGCTTGTCGGCGCCGGCGTCCAGCGCCCGCACGACGACCTTCTTGCCGGGGAAGGCGCTCAGCAGCTCGGTGTACGCCTCGCGCTGCTCCTCCACGGTGGGGGCCTGGCTGGAGCTCAGGAAGAGGAACTCCGTGCGGAACAGGCCCACGCCCTCCGCCCCGAGCGCGACGGCCTCGGCCGCGCCGCCGGGCTTGCCGAGGTTCGCCAGCAGCGGCACCGGCGTGCCGTCGCTCAGGGCGCCGGGGGTCAGCGGCGCCGAC
>JASGDZ010000113.1:0-3204 GCA_047606835.1 Microbacterium sp.
GCCCGAGCAGGATGTGCTCGGTGCCGATGTAGTTGTGGTTGAGCATCTTCGCCTCTTCCTGGGCGAGCACCACCACACGACGGGCGCGATCCGTGAATCTCTCGAACATCGTCGACTCCTCCGGGCGCACAGTCGGCGCCTTACAACGAGGGTAACGAGCGGGCGGATGGCGCATGCCCGTGTTCGCCGTCGGCATACCCCGCCCTTCGCGCGCGGCGCGGGAGCTCCACGCGGCCGTGAGACAGCTCGTTGCGCGACGAACGCACGACCGTCTTGCGCGCAACGAGCTGTCTCGGCGCAGGCGGACACTGTCGGCCACGCGGACGCGCCGCCGGCATCCGCTACTGCAGGGCGCTCGTCAGCCGCGCGAGATTGTCGAGCACGGTGGAGCGCAGCGGCTGGCGCTCCCACTCCTCCAGCGTGAGCTCGCGCGAGACGTCCCGATAGGCCTGCTCGACGCCGCGCAGCTCGCGCACGAACTCCTCGCCGCGCACGAACAACGAGATCTCCATGTTGAGGCCGAACGAGCGCATGTCCATGTTGCTGGAGCCGATGATCGCGAGCTCGTCGTCGATCGTCATCGACTTGGAGTGCAGGATGAACGGCTTCTCGTACATCCAGATCTTCACGCCCGCCTTCAGCAGCACCTCGTAATAGCTGCGCTGCGCGTGGTGGACCATCGCCTGATCGCCCTCCTCCGACACGAAGAGCTCCACCTGCAGACCCCGCTGGCACGCGGTCGTGATCGCCAGCAGCAGGCCCTCGTCGGGCACGAAGTACGGGCTCACGATGATCACCTTGCGCTGCGCGTAGTAGAGCAGACCGAGGAACAGGCGCAGATTGTTCTCCGCCTCGAACCCCGGCCCGGACGGGACCACCTGGCAGTCCAGGTCGCCGGGCCCGCTCGCGATGTCGAACAGGTCGATCTCGTCGGTGAGCACCTCGTCGGTCTCGCTGAACCAGTCGGAGAGGAAGACGGCGTTGGCGGATGCCACGACCGGACCTTCGAGCCGCGCCATCAGGTCGACCCAGTGCAGTCCGCGCTTGATGTTCTTCTTGAGGTTGTAGGTCGAGTCGGTGACGTTCTGCGACCCCATGTAGGCGACCCTGCCGTCGACGACGAGGAGCTTGCGGTGGTTGCGCAGATCCGGGCGCTGATACTTTCCCTTGAGCGGCTGCACCGGAAGCATGAGACGCCACTGTGCCCCCATGTCGGTGAGCCGCTTGAGCGTCTGCGCGTAGAACGGCTTGCTCCGGTTCGCCCAGTGGTCCAGGAGCACCCGGACGGCGACGCCGCGAGCCGTCGCCTCTTCGAGCGCGCGGAAGAAGCCGTCGGTCGAGGCGTCGCTCTGCAGGATGTAGAACTCCACGTGCACGTAGCGCTCGGCGGCGCGGATGTCGGCCGCCATCGCGTCGAGGCTCCCCTGGTAGTCCGCGATGAGGTGCGCGTCGTTGTCGCCCGCCAGCGGCATGGCGCCCAGCCGGCGGTTCATCGTCACCAGCGACGTGTATCCCGACGCCGCGTTCGGCCGCAGCGTGCCGAAGTCGAGGTGCTCGCTCGTGTCGCGGATGTACCGGTTGATCTGCGACTGCTTCTTGCGCCGCTTGCGCGGCAGCCGGGGGTTCCCGATGAGCAGGAACAGCAGCACGCCGATGAGCGGGATGAAGTAGATCGCCAGGAGCCAGGCCATGGCCGCCGTGGGGCGGCGATTGCGCGGCACGACGATGATCGCCGCGATGCGCACCGTGATGTCGACGAGGAAGACCAGGATGAGCCACCAGGTCGCGTCGACGGTGACGGTGATCATGGCGTACTCCTCGGCGCGACCTGCGACCAGCGTACTGGCCGCGCTCGGGTCACTGCTCGCTCGAGGCGGGCGGGGCGGCCTGCGGCAGCCCGCGCTTGGCGCGCTCCTGCGCCTCGACCCGGGCGTACGCGCGGCGCTCCACACGGTCGGCGCGCAGGATGCCGCGCAGCACCAGGAAGAAGATCGCCGACACCACGACGGTGGGCGCGAGCGCCCACAGCACGGCCGCCCAGTACCCCTCCATCCCTCAAGGATACGACGACTTCCGCGTGTTTCCGGCGGCTCTGCTCCTGCACAGGGCGACCACGCCCGGGCGTTTCCTCCACAGCCGCGCCTTCTTCGTCGCGAGCCCTTCCAAGCGGCGACGCTCGGAGGATGACGACGATCATCACGGCGGCGGATGCCGCGCAGTTCCTGAGCCTCATGCCGCATCTCGCGGGCTTCCGGCCCGTGCAGAGCATCGCGCTCGTGCCGTCCGACGGCCCGCATACGCTCGGCGTCGTGCGCGTCGACCTGCCGCCGGACGATGCTGATGTCGACGGTGTCGCCGCGACGCTCATCGGCATCGTCTGCCGGGTCCGCCCCGCCGACGGGTTCACGGTCGTCGTCTACACCGACCGCGAGCTCGCCGGCTCCGGGCCCGAAGACGGCGCGATCGCGCACGACCGGCTCGTGCGCGCCCTGCTCACACGAGCGGATGCCTGCGGCCTGCGCGTCGCGGACGCGCTCTGCGTCGCCGCCGACGGCTGGGGGTCGTACCTCGATCGGTCCTGCCCGCCCGAGCGGCATCCGCTCGACGAGCTCGCCGACCCCGACGCCCTCGCTCTCCTGCCCGACGACCTGCCCGCTCCCCTCGGCGACCAGTCCGCGGGGGCGGAGCTGCCCCCGGCCGATCTCGCCGCGCGCGAGCGGGTGGGCCGGGCGCTGGCCTCGCTCGGCGCAGCCGTGACGGCGATCTCCGCCGCCACGGGAAGTGCGGGCGCAGCGCACGGCGACCTCGCCGGCCTCGATCCGCAGGCGCTGGCCGCGGCGTGCGCGCTCGACGACATCCCGGCGCTGTTCGAAGACGCGCTGTCGTGGGAGTCCGCGCGCCTGCGCCCGTTCGACGCCTCCGCGCTGATCTGGTGCCTCGCCCGGCCGGGGCTGCGCGACGTCGCGCTCGTGCAGTGGTGCACAGGGATCGAGACGGGCGCCGCCGCCTTCGACGCGCAGCTGCGCTGGGAGCACGGCGAGGAGTATCCGGCGTCGCTGGGCGGCATGCTGTGGGGAGAGGGCGACCGGCCCGACCCCGCCCGGCTCACCGCAGCGCTCGAGCTCGCCCGGCACGCCGCGGCCGTCGCTCCGCGCAGCGCGCGCCCCGGCGACCTCGCCGCGGCGGGCTGGCTGTGCTGGGCGC
>JASGDZ010000114.1:0-5618 GCA_047606835.1 Microbacterium sp.
CCTCACCCGACATCGAGCAAGGGGTCTTCGTCGGGCCGGACCTCAAGCGGCGCGTGACCGTCCTCCGCGCGATTCCGGTCCGCGGGGCCGCCGCCGACCCCGCCTTCCAGACACGCGTCGACCAATTCATCCACGAACACACGCCAGGCTGAACGTCCCGGGCATGGCCCTCGCCGGCCCCATATCGACCTCGTCGACACCGCGCGGCACCCGCGGACAGCACCGTAGCGGGGCCTGACCGCAGACAGACGCCGAGGCGACCGCCGCACCCCCGGGAATCTTCCTGGCGCCGCCGAAGACGAAGACGGCGGCCAGCAGGATGCCTACCACGAGGGACGCCACGGGCCGGATGGCGCGTTCTATTGGGACGACTCGAACCCCGCATATCCCAGCTGCGACTCGCGCACATCGATACGTCGCCGAGTCACGGGCCAAGGGCGGTGATCGGCACTACGTGGACACCGTCTGCGCGCCTGCCTGCGCCGCCGGTCGCGGTGACGACGACGAGTGCTGAGGGAGCGCCGTGTCTGTCCGTATCGATCTCGGCGGCAAACTGCAGTAACCCGCGGGCCGCAGCATCGATCACCCGCGAGTCGCCAGTCAGCTTGACCTCGAAAGCGCCCCACGCATTCGGAGTCTCGATTATCGCGTCGACCTCTTTTCGCCCATGGGCCTCACGCCAGGTGGAGATCCTGCCTTCGAGTGGTTGCGCGTAGACGCGCAGGTCGCGAAGGGCTAAAGCCTCGAAGTGGAAACCGGCCGCGGACGGGTCTGCGAGCAAGTCCCTGGAACCGACGCCGAGCGCGGCGGCGCCAAGTGACGGATCGGCGAAGTAGCGAACCTGTGCTTCCCGCAGTTGCGTGCGAGATCGCATGTGCGGTCGCCACGAGGGAGAATTCTCGGTGAGCTTCAACCTATCCAAGGCATCGAGGTATGCGGCGACAGTTTCCTTGGCTGGCCTGAGTTCGTCGCCGCCCGCAATGTCGGCAGCGACCTGGCTAAGCTTCACCGGCTGCCCGACACCCCGTCCGAGGGAAGCAATCGCACGTCGTAGGCGATCTGGTGCTCTGCGCGTGGTCCCGAGACTGGGGATGTCGACTTCCACGATTTGGTTCAGGTAGTCGGTGATCCAGCGCCTTGCGAATGGCTCGTCCTCGCCGAGGAGAGCGGGCCAACCGCCGATGACAATGCGCTCCATCAGCTCAGGCACGGTGACTCTGGTGAGCCTGGCCCGCTGGCTCTCGCCTCGCAGGAGAGCGGCGAGGGAGACCTCACCGGTTGAGTGGCCAGACTCGAACAAGCTCATCGGGCGCATTCGCAGCGTGCTGATCCGACCTGCGCCGGAGTGCAACTCGCGGGCGTCTGTCGGGGTCGCGGAGCCGGTCAGGATGCATAGGCCGCGCATGCGTTGGTCATCAACATGCCGCCGCACGTGGTCCCAGATCGCCGGAACACGTTGCCACTCATCGAACAAGATCGGCGCGGGCTCTTCGAAGAGGAGGCCAGGGGCGAGATCGACCTGAGCGCGGGCAGCCGGATCAGTGTCAAAGCGGATTGCACTGCCCGCACGACGCAACGCGGTCTCGGTCTTGCCGCAACCCTTCGGACCTTCGATCAACACAGCTCCGCTGGCGGCAAGACGCACTCCGAGTTCGGCATCGACTACACGCGGTTGGTACTCGATCACAGGACAAGTCTACCGCCTGGACATCCTGAAATCGCTATATTTGACACGCTGAGATCGCTATATTTGACACGCTGAGATCGCTATATTTGACAGGCTGCACCTTCCGCCGCCCCGGTTGCCACCTGCCACGCCGCCAATTGGGTGTCCGTCCCGAGGCCACTGACATGGGACGCCTCCGGCACCGACGTCAGTCCGCGCGTGCGAGGAACGACTCTCGAATGCGAGCGTGCCACCCACACACAGGGCTGTGCGCAGATCGGTCAGCGTGCGAGACCAATCGCCATCCTCGATGTGCTGGGCGACGTTGCCGGTCATCAGCGCGAAGTCGAACACCCCCGCAGGGATGCTGCGACTGTCCCCGCAGATCCACTGCACTCGTTCTGTGCCCGGCCGACGCCGAGCAATGCCGAGCATCGTCTCCGAGGGGTCGATCCCGATCACTGTCCTGCCACCGGTCGCCAAACCGATCGTGAGCATCCCGGCGCCGCACCCGAGGTCAAGGATGCGACGGACAGCAACACTCTCGGCAAGGCCACGGTAGAAGTCGTGATCACTACCATCCGGATTGTCACCGTCGTGGAGATCGACCAGGCGCGGATCGAAGTGAGCCATCCGTGCCATCCTGCCCACTCGTGCACGCCAACAAGGCCCGAACCTCCACCAACATTGACGTTGGCAAGGGTTCGAGCCTTGTGCGACCGGTGGGCCTGACCGAGCACTACGGGAACAGGCGACAGCGAGTCGAGAGGCTTGTTTCCGCGCGGAATCAGGGCTCCGGCGATGGTGCTCCCTCGCCTGGAGAGCCCGACGATCCGCTGATCGGGGCGTCGGCGGAGCCAAGGAGACGACCTCGAACACGGCTGACCGCTGCGGAAGTGGATGCTATGCGAACAGCACGCGCAAGCGGCGTCAGCGTGTCCGCGCTCGCGAGACAGTACGGGATTCACCGCGGGACGGTGTGGGCGAAAACCCGCAGTTCGTGATGATGGTCCCAGGTCAGGGCCGCGCGGCGAGGATGGCGGGAAGGGCTGTGGTGGTGCGGACGTAGGCGGCCAGCTCGGGCAGCAGCAGGTCGAGCAGGTGCAGCAGCTCGCGGTGCGCGGCGGCGAGGTCGCGGCCGGGGCGGGAACCGAACAGTGGCTCGTGGTGCGACGCGCGGTTGCGTGCGGTGTTGATCGTTGCCAGCGCGCGGTCCAACATGGCGCGGTCCGTCTTCTTCGGCCACGCCCGGTGCAGGTAGGGCACCCAGAGCGTCTTCTCGTGGGCTGGGTCGGTGCAGTGCCGCCAGAACCCGAACGACAGTTCCGCGATCACCGCGTCCGGCTTGGCGGACGCCCCGCCGCAGCGGGCGACAGCCTCGGCAAGGTTGGCCCGGTTGCGCGTGTTCAGGTCGATACGTCGACCGCGGAGCGTCCGCCACAGCGGAGCCTGCACTGGAGAGGTCGGGTCGAGCAGCCAATGCTGTGCCCCGCGCCAGTGCTGTTGCATGGTGTGGTCGTACGCGTTACGCACCGCGACCTCGACGTGGGCTATGTCCCGCATGAGTGCGGCGCCGAGCTTGAGGTTCCACTCATAGAGTTCCAGCGCACGATCGCGATCCCCGGCTGCCTCGGTAAGGTAGCGGGCGAACCGAGGGCTGGACAACCAGCCCTCGACCCATGCGCCTGCGCCGACCTCGGCGTTCGCGCCGGGGCTATGGTCGGGCACGCGGCTCCTCGGCGGGGGATGTCAAAGCCCCGGCGAGATGTAGTCCTGTCGCCAGGACCAGCGCTCCACCGGGGCATCACCACCATGATACCCCGGTGGCCCAGAGCCTTGCCCTCTGCTGTGGACAACTCGAACGTTCGACGTTGCCGCCGAGCACGTCGAGGCGGTCGTTTGTTGTCGTCGGATTCGAACCGGATCGCGGGATGTCAGCCCGGGTGACCATACTTGAAGCATGAGTGTCCTCTACCGAGCACTGTGGGCTTCGAAGCCGGATGACACCTCCGAGTATCTCGCTCGGACGCGCCAACTGTTCTCGGCATGGGCGGTGGAAGATTCCGACAGCGACAGCCTCGAAGACGGCACCACTGTCGTCACACTGACCCGAGCACGACTCACCGACGGGGAGGAGCAACACTACGCCATCGAGCGCTCCATCAGCCTGCGGACCGTTGGGGACGCCGACTCCGCACATGGCTTCGAAGGCATCACTCGGGAGACGGCGGATGGCATGACCTGGACGACCTCGACGCGAGTACTGTCGTCCGACAGTGCGGCCCATGTGTGGGTTGAGAATCAAGTCGAAGCCGACCGGCTCATCGGGGTGCGGCTGTCAGTGGGACGGCCGCGCGTTGTGGACGACTTGCTCGGCGCGAGTCCAGTAGCGGACCTCGGTGGCAGCCGCCTCCAGATTGAGCCCCTGAGCATCCCCGCCGACGGCGTACCGATTCTTGTCGAGCACTTGCGCTCCGAAGATCGAACCTTGCCAGTCATCGTCGCGAGCCAACCGAACAACGACGACGGTGGAGCATGGCGACGCCGAGCAAACCGGATCGCTCGTCGAGTCGTCGGAGTGGCGACAGTCATGACGATCGACCGTCAAGCCGTCGCGGCGTTCAGCCGCGAGCTCGGCCAACTGGCGACGTGGGGTGGGAGCATCCGCGTGTACGCGCCTGTCCCAGTGGTGGACGGTGAGGGGTACCGCCACCGCTACACGCTGCGCAATCTGTTCGATGACCAGGCAAGCGAGTCCGTGCAGATTGACCGGATCGTCTACGGCGTGTGCTCGCTTTCGACTCGGCGGCGCCCCGATCCCGCGTTCGATGTGTTCGCGATGCCAGCGCTTGCCCCTGTCGATCTGTCGGAGTACCTGTCCATCGAGGACGCTGAAACGATCATCCGTGACCAACAAGCGAAGCTAGACATGGCCACCGAGGTCGCACGCGCAGCCGTCGAAGACCAAGAACAGTTGTCGCGTGAGCTGAGCATGAAGGTCGGGCACCTTGACCGTCTGCATCGCGCACTAGAACAGCGCAGCATCTTCGACCTGTTCTACGAAACGCAGCACGACCCCGGCTCCGGGCTTCCGGATGAGGCCGACACCGTGGATGCGGCGATCATCCTCGCGATGGACTATCTGAGCGACTGGCTTGTCATCCACGACAACGCGCCGCAGGATTTGGACGGGATCAACACCGCGCCGCAAGCATCAGCGTGGGGAAACACAACATGGCGAGGATTCCGCGCACTCGCAGCCTTCGCCGAAGCCCGAAGCACAGGTTTCGCCGGAAGCTTCTACGACTGGTGCAAGGGCGACCCGCCGATTGGCTGGCCCGCCACGCCCAAGAAGCTGTCCATGACCGAGAGCGATACAGTACAGAACAACTCCTCGTTGTCTGGCAAGCGCGTTCTACCTGTCTCCACGGACGTCGATTCGACGGGGCGCGTGTTGATGCTGTCACACTTGAAGATCGCCGAAGGTGGTGGCAATCTCGCGCCACGCGTTTACTTCTACGACGACACCACAGGAACGACAAAGAAAGTTCATGTTGGGTTCGTCGGTCCGCACTACCTCATGCCGAACACGAAGTCATAGCTACGAGTTCATTCAGATGAGAAGCGGATCGAAGGTGTGGGTGGACTGAGCTGGGGTGTCGAGTCGGCCAGGGGTGTGAAGGCGGGGCGCCAGGGATGCTATGAGCGTGTCCTGTAGGCTGGTGGCATCGGGGTAGAAACGTGCCGCCGGTGAGTCGCTTCAACGGCTTGGGCGCACGAATATACACGTCTCGCCCGAGGCGTCACTCCTTCTTCATGTGAAGGAGTGAATCTTGGATTCCCCAACATCCCACAGCCCCGTCTCATCGTTCACGGCCCCACAGTCGCTGCGTGCGGCTTGGCTCCCATTGACCGGCCTTGCGGTCGTGTTCCTGTTCGAGATGCTCGATAA
>JASGDZ010000115.1:0-11415 GCA_047606835.1 Microbacterium sp.
CGAGCCCATCCATCCGCCCGACGAGGATGGATGGACTCGCGCGCGCGGGGATGGATTCGCGCCGGGCGGGGACGCAGTTCCCGCTCAAGGGTTTACGGATGCGTCACAGTCTGAAACGGTGGGGAAACGCGGGAACGCCACGATCCGAAGAGGCACCGGCATCCGCCCCGAAGCGGCCCGCAGAGCACAGCGCGCGGGCCGGGATCCGCGCCGGAGAGACGGAGGGCACCATGACGACAGTCAGAGCGGCGATCAGCCAGACGACGTGGACCGGCGACAAGGAGTCGATGCTCGACAAGCACGAGGGCTTCGCGCGCGACGCCGCCGCACAGGGCGCGCAGGTGGTGTGCTTCCAGGAGCTGTTCTACGGGCCCTACTTCGGCATCACGCAGGACAAGAAGTACTACCGGTTCGCCGAACAGGCCGACGGCCCCGTCGTGCAGCGCTTCGCCGCGCTCGCCAAGGAGCTCGGCCTGGTCAGCGTGCTGCCGATCTACGAAGAGGCCGAGACCGGCGTGTACTACAACACGACGGTGCTGGTGGATGCCGACGGCACGATCCTCGGCAAGTACCGCAAGCACCACCTCCCGCACCTGGACCGCTTCTGGGAGAAGTTCTACTTCCGCCCGGGCAACCTCGGCTACCCGGTGTTCGAGACCGCCGTGGGCCGCGTCGGCATGTACATCTGCTACGACCGGCACTTCCCGGAGGGATGGCGGATGCTGGGGCTGAACGACGCGCACATGGTGTTCAACCCGAACGCGACCAAGCCGGGCCTGAGCAACCGGCTGTGGGAGGTCGAGGGCCCCGCGGCGGCGGTCGCGAACGGCTACTTCGTGCTGCAGCCGAACCGCGTCGGCCGCGAGGACAACGAGTACGGCGACCTGGCGGTCGACTTCTACGGCACGAGCCAGGTGATCGACCCGCGCGGCGACTTCGTCGGCGAGCGCGGGTCTGGCCAGCACGAGGAGCTGCTGGTGCGCGACCTCGACCTCGACATGGTGCGCGACATGCGCGACGACTGGCAGTTCTACCGCGATCGCCGGCCGGACAGCTACGGAAAGATCGCGGCGGCCTGAATCTCGATACACCGCCGCTACGCGGCGGCACTCGATCACCGGAAGGAACCCCACCGCCGCTACGCGGCGGCACTCGATCACCGGAAGGAACCGGAACTGACATGGCGACCACACTCATCACCGGCGGAACCGTCGTGAACGCGACCGGCACCGGGCAGGCCGACGTCCTCATCGACGGCGAGACCATCGTCGGCGTGCTCGCACCCGGATCGCAGCTGCTCGGCACCGATCTGAAGGCATCCGTCGACACCGTCATCGACGCCACGGGCAAATACGTCATCCCCGGCGGCATCGACGCTCACACGCACATGGAGATGCCGTTCGGCGGCACCAACGCGAGCGACACGTTCGAGACCGGCACCCGCGCGGCGGCGTGGGGCGGCAACACGACGATCGTCGACTTCGTCGTGCAGTACCCCGAGCAGAACATCCTCGACCAGTACCGGCTCTGGCACGAGAAGGCGGCGGGAAACTGCGCCATCGACTACGGCTTCCACCAGATCCTCTCCGACGTCCAGGACTCCTCGCTCACCGCGATGGACGAGCTCATCGCCGAGGGGGTCACGAGCTTCAAGCTCTTCACGGCGTACAAGGGCGTGTTCCTCTCCGACGACGGCCAGATCTTCCGCGCGTTCCAGAAGGGCGCCGACAACGGCGCGCTGATGATGATGCACGCCGAGAACGGGTCGATCATCGACGTGCTCCAGCAGCAGGCGGTGGATGCCGGCAACACGTCGCCGACCTGGCACGGCCTGACCCGGCCGTGGCAGACCGAGGAGGAGGCCACGCACCGCGTGATCATGATCGCCGACCTCACCGGCGCCCCGATGTACGTCGTGCACGTGAGCGCGAAGCAGGCCGTCGAGCAGATCGCCACCGCGCGCGACAAAGGCCTGAACGTCTTCGGCGAGACCTGCCCGCAGTACCTCTACCTGTCGCTGGAGGACCAGCTGTCGGCCGTCAGCGAGCAGTGGGGCGAGTTCGAGGGCGCCAAGTGGGTGTGTTCGACGCCGCTGCGCTCGAAGCACGAGCACCACCAGGACCACATGTGGCAGGCGCTGCGCACGAACGACCTGCAGATGGTCTCGACCGACCACTGCCCCTTCTGCATGAAGGACCAGAAGGAGCTGGGCCTCGGGAACTTCGCCAAGATCCCCAACGGCATCGGCTCGGTCGAGCACCGCGTCGACCTCATGTACCAGGGGGTCGTCACCGGGCAGATCACGCTCGAGCGCTGGGTGGAGCTGATCTCCACGACCCCCGCGCGCATGTTCGGGATGTACGGCAAGAAGGGCGTCATCCAGCCGGGCGCCGACGGCGACGTGGTCGTGTACGACCCGAACGGGCACACCTCGATCGGCATCGGCGAGGGCAAGGTCCACCACATGAACATGGACTACTCCGCGTGGGAGGGCTTCGAGATCGACGGTCACGTCGACACCGTCGTCTCGCGCGGCAGAGTGATCGTGGATGCCGGCGAGTACCTGGGCCGAAAGGGCGACGGCCGCTACGTCAAGCGCGGCCTCAGCCAGTACCTGGTGTGACCATGGACTTCGGCGTCGTCCTGCAGACCAACCCGCCCGCCGCGCGCACGGTGCAGCTCGCCAAGCTCGCCGAGGCGCACGGCTTCAGCCACGTGTGGACGTTCGACTCGCACCTGCTGTGGCAGGAGCCCTACGTCATCCACTCCGCGATCCTCGCCGAGACGAAGCGCGTCACCGTCGGCCCGTTCGTGACCAACCCGGCGACGCGCGACTGGACCGTCACGGCGTCGGTGTTCGCAACCCTCAACGAGATGTACGGCAACCGCACGATCTGCGGCATCGGCCGCGGCGACTCGGCCGTGCGGGTCACGAACGGCAAGCCGGTCACGATGGCCGAGCTGCGCGAGTCGATCCACGTGATCCGCGAGCTCGGCAACTCCAGACCGGTCGAATACAAGGGCTCGACGCTGCAGTTCCCGTGGAGCCGGGGCTCCGAGCTGGAGGTGTGGGTCGCCGCCTACGGCCCGCTGGCGCTGAGACTCACCGGCGAGGTGGGCGACGGGTTCATCCTGCAGCTGGCCGACCTCGACATCGCGGAGTGGATGATCAAGACGGTGAAGGATGCCGCGGCCGCCGCCGACCGCGACCCCGACTCCCTCGCCTTCTGCGTCGCGGCCCCGATGTACATCGGCACCGACACCGCGCACATGCGCGACCAGTGCCGCTGGTTCGGCGGCATGGTCGGCAACCACGTGGCCGACATCGTCGCCAAGTACGGCCACCACGGCGCCGTGCCGGACGCCCTCACCGCCTACGTCGAGGGCCGCACCGGCTACGACTACAACACGCACGGCAGGTCCGACAACGACCACGTCGACTTCGTGCCCGACGAGATCGTCGACCGCTTCTGCATCCTGGGCACCGCCGACGCGCACATCGCCAAGCTGAAGCGACTCGCCGAGCTCGGCGTGACGCAGTTCGCCGGCTACCTCCAGCACGACAACAAGGAGGAGACCCTGCGGGTCTACGGCGAGACCGTCATCCCTGCCCTCTCCGCGCACATCACGGCGAAGTCATGACGACCCGGCGTGCGGCGGCGTGGGTGTGGGGCGCGGTCGGCGTCGTGGCCGTCATCGCGGTCTGGGAGCTCTACAAGCTGCTCGGCCCGTCGGAGGGTGTCGTCATCGGCGCCGTCGAGGGCGAGGCGGGCTCGGGCGTCGTCCTCCTGCCGCGCACGAACGACCGCGCCATGCCGCACGTGTGGGACATGGTCGCGCGCCTGTTCGATCCCACGAGCGGCGGCACGACGCCGCCGCTGTGGCTCTCCGTCGTCGTCGCGGCGCTCGCGACGCTCGGCATGGCGGCGGTCGGCTGGGTCATCGGCGTCGCCGTCGGCCTCGTGCTCGGCGCGCTCATGCAGCGCTGGCGGCTCGTGGAGTGGGGGCTCCTGCCCTGGATCGTGGTGAGCCAGACCGTGCCGCTCATCGCGTTCGCCCCCGTGGTCAACGCGCTCGGCAACCAGATCGACCGCACGATGTTCCCGTGGCCGCAGTGGTTCTCGGTCGCCCTCATCGCGTCGTACCTCGCCTTCTTCCCCGTCGCGGTCGGGGCGCTGCGCGGGTTCGGTGCGCCCGACCGCATCCACGTCGAGCTCATGCAGAGCTACGCGGCGGGGTACGCGGCGACGATGCGGCGTCTGCGCCTGCCGGCATCCGTCCCGCATCTCCTGCCCGCGCTCAAGCTCGCCGCCGCCAACGCGATCGTCGGCGCCGTCGTCGCGGAGGTCTCGATCGGCATGCGCGGCGGCATCGGACGCATGCTGATCCAGCTCGCGGGGCAGGCGTCGAGCGACCCGGCGGCCCCGTGGGGCCCGATCTTCGGCACGATCGCGCTCGGGCTGGTGGCCGCCGGCGCGGTCGCCTTCCTCGGGTTCACGCTGCGCACCTACCGCAGAGGGGAGGCGACGGCATGACGGATGCAGCCGTCCACGCCGACGGAGTCGGCAAGGTCTTCCCGGCGAAGGCCGGCGACGTGACGGCGCTCACGGATGTCGCGCTCGACGTGGCGGCCGGCGAGTTCGTCTCGCTCATCGGCCCGTCGGGCTGCGGCAAGTCGACGCTGCTGCGGCTCATCGCCGACCTCGACCAGCCCACCGCGGGCACGCTGGAGGTCTTCGACAAGACGCCGCGCGCCGCACGCGCCGACCAGGACTACGGCATCGCCTTCCAGCAGGCCGGCCTGCTGCCGTGGCGCACCGTGGCGGGCAACATCGCGCTGCCGCTCGAGCTGCACGGCGTCGATCGCGCCGCGCGCGGCGCCCGCGTCGCCGAGCTCGTCGAGCTCGTGGGACTGAGCGAGTTCACCGGTCGCTTCCCCGACGAGCTGTCCGGCGGGATGCAGCAGCGCGTCGCGATCGCGCGGGCGCTGGCCTCCCGGCCGCGCCTGCTGCTCATGGACGAGCCGTTCGGCGCGCTCGACGAGATGACCCGCGAGCACCTGCAGGGCGAGCTCTCCCGCATCGCGTCGGAGACGGGCGCCGCCGTGGTGTTCGTGACGCACTCGATCCCGGAGGCCGTCTTCCTCTCCGACCGGGTCGTCGTGATGAGCCCGCGACCGGGCCGCATCACCGACGTCGTCGCGACCGGGTTCACGCAGGCCCGCGACGAGGGGCTGCGCGAGTCGGCGGCGTACTTCGAGCGGGTCACGGCGGTGCGCGAGGCCCTGCACGGCACGCGCATCGAGAGGGCCAACGAGCGATGAGAACGGCGGGCGCGCTCCCGGGCTGGGTGCGCATCGTCGCGCCCGCCGCGGTCGGCGTGATCGGGCTCGCGCTGTGGATCCTCTACGTCGACGTCGCGGGCGCCGCGCCGCGCATGCTGCCGAGCCCGACCGCGATCGTCGCCGAGTTCTTCAAGAACGGGGGGATTATCTCCGAGGACATGGCGATCACCGCAGCCAACGCGATCATCGGCCTCGCCTTCGGCACCGTGCTCGGCATCCTGCTGGCCGCGCTCGCGGCTGCCGCGGCGCCGATCGACGGGATGCTCGCTCCGCTCGTCGCCGCGCTCGCCGTCATCCCGATCGTCGCGCTCACCCCCATCTTCAACACGATGTTCGGCGCGTCGAGCCAGTTCGGGCGCCAGGCCGTCGCGACGATCGCGGCGTTCATCCCGGTGTTCGTCAACGTCCTGCGCGGTCTGCGGCAGACCCGCGCCGTGCACCGCGACCTGTTCCGCGCGTCGGCGGCGACCCGGGGCCAGACGTTCCGCCTGCTGACGATGCCGACGGCGCTGCCCTACCTCCTCACGGGTCTGCGCATCGCGAGCTCGCTCGCGGTCATCGCGGCGCTCGTCGCCGAGTACTTCGGCGGCCCCGCCGACGGCCTGGGCACCGCGATCGCGACCTACGCCAAGTCGGGACGCGCGACGCTGGCGTGGGCGTACGTCGCCGGCGCCATCCTCGTCGGACTCGTGTTCTTCCTCGTCACAGCGCTCCTGGAGCGCCTCGCGACGAGGCACCGGCCGGGCTGACCGGTCACCCGCCGCGTGGTCCGACGGGCTCACCCGCCGGCCCCGGGGCACCACCTCACCAGGAAAGGAACAGCATGAGACACAGCATCACGCGCGGCCTCGCGGGGGTGTCCGTCGTCGCGCTCGCAGCGCTCGCGCTCGCCGGATGTTCCGGCGGCGAGACCTCGACGCCGTCCGAGGACGCCGCCTTCGAGCCGCTCACGTCGATCAAGCTCCAGCTCCAGTGGCTGCCGCAGGCGCAGTTCGCGGGCTACTACCTCGCGCAGGAGAAGGGCTACTTCGAGGAGGAGGGCTTCACCGACGTCGAGATCGTCCCCTCGGGCGGCGACATCGTGCCCCAGGACGCGCTCGTCGCCGGCGACGTCGACTTCGCGATCGCGTGGGTTCCCAAGGTGCTCGGCTCGATCGAGGCGACCGGCGTCGAGCTCACCGACATCGCTCAGGTGTTCCAGAAGTCGGGCACGCTGCAGGTGTCGTGGGCCGGAGACGGCATCACGTCGGTCGCCGACTTCGAGGGCAAGCGCATCGGCTCGTGGGGCTACGGCAACGAGTGGGAGATCTTCGCCGCGATGGCGGCCGAGGGCCTGGACTCCACGACCGTGTCGATCACGACGCAGGACTTCTCGATGAACGCCCTGCTCGACCACGACGTCGACGCCGCCCAGGCGATGACGTACAACGAGTGGGCGCAGATCCTCGAGGTCAAAAACCCCGACACCGGCGAGCTCTACCAGCCCGAGGACTTCGACGTCGTGGCCTACGAGGACACCGAGGGCGCGATGCTGCAGGATGCCGTCTGGGCCGACACGCAGCGCCTCGCCGACGACCCCGCCTACGCCGACGCCGCCGTGCGGTTCCTCAAGGCGATCACGAAGGGCTGGCTGTACGCCCGCGACAACCCCGAGGACGCCGCGGCGATCGTCTACGACGTCGCCACGAGCGCCGAGGCCGCCTACCCGGTCGGGCCCGTGCACCAGCTGTGGCAGATGAACGAGGTCAACAAGCTCATCTGGACCGGCGCCGACTTCGGCGTCGTCGACCAGGCGGCGTGGGACAAGACGGTCGCGGGCGCCTTGGCTGCGGTCAACCAGGACGGCCTCAACCTCATCACCGCCGACCCGCCCGCCTCGGCGTTCTCGAACGAGTACATCGAGCAGGCGCTGTCCGAGCTGGAGGACGAGGGCGTGGAGGTCGAGGGCGCCTACACCCCGCTCGACGTGACCCTCACCGAGGGCGGCCAGTAGGAGCCGATGCCGGGGACCGGGCTCGCGCGAGTCCGGCCCCCGGCATCGGGCGCGCGGCGCGCGCTCAACTGCTCCAGACCGCGACCCAGCGCTGATCGTCGGGCACGAGCGATGCTCTCAGCCGAGCGTCGAACGTGGCGAGCCGGGTGCCGTTCGCCGCGGCGAGGTTGACCAGCTGCAGATCGGTGACCTGCCGGCGTCCGATCAGCACGCGGGAGTCGATGACGGGCTCGGCGAGCGACGCCGAATCGGGGATGAAGCTCCAGCCGGCCACCCGGCGCATCGCGGCGAGCTGGCCGAGCGCCTCGGCGCCGTCGACCTTGCGCCCCACGACCTGCTCGGTCAGCAGGAGCCTCAGCAGCCCCGCCTCGGTCGCCGGGCACGTGCTCCAGCCGCTGAGCTCGGCGAAACGCTCGTGCGCGACTTCGTGGTGGATGTGCTGATCCCACGTCAGGGCGAGCAGCACATTGACATCAAGCAGCATCGCCGGCCGCGGGATCGTCGTCCCGGTGGGACGCCACGAGGTCGTCGGTCACCGGATGCCCCGGAACGCCCGATAGGACGGGGAAGCCGGTCTGCGTCGATCGCTGCGAGCGCCGCGCACGCAGCCCACGCAGCGCGAGCTCCGACACCGCCCTGCCCAGCGAGATGCCCTCCGCGCTCGCCTTCGCCCGCGCCGCACTGAGCACTGCCGGGTCGAGATCGAGGGTTGTGCGCATCACAACATCATAGCATCGAAGCACCTCGGGGCGACGGGGCCGAGGTCGTGCGCGCCGACTGCGACGGATGCCGCGCGCGGCGCGCTGGTAGCTTCGAACCCAGCAGAGGAGGAGCCGTTGGCCGCCGCAGACCGACCCGCCGCCGCGCTCGTCGACGAGCTCGCCGCCGCACTGCCGCCCGGCGCGGTCGTCCGCGACGCCACGGCGATGGACGCCTACCGCTGGGATCGGGCGCACGACCCGGATGCCGGCATCCCGCTCGCCGTCGTGCGCGCGGCGTGCACCGGCGACGTGCAGGCGACCGTGCGCTTCGCCGCCGCGCACGGCATCCCGGTGGTGCCGCGCGGTGCCGGCTCGGGTCTTTCCGGCGGCAGCTCCGCCGTCGACGGCGCGATCGTGCTCTCGCTGGAGCGCATGCGCGAGGTCCGGATCGACCCCGAGACCCGCATGGCGACGGTGCAGCCGGGCGCCCTCAACGCGGAGGTGAAGGCGGCGGCCGCCGCGCACGGCCTGTGGTACCCGCCCGACCCGTCGTCGTTCGAGTTCTGCTCGATCGGCGGCAACGTCGCCACGAACGCCGGCGGCCTGTGCTGCGTCAAGTACGGCGTCACGACCGACTACGTGCTCGGCATGACGGTCGTGCTCGCCGACGGGCGCGCCGTGCGGCTCGGCGGAGCGCGCGTGAAGGACGTCGCGGGCCTGTCGCTGACGAAGCTCTTCGTCGGCAGCGAGGGCACGCTCGGCGTCATCACCGAGGTGATCCTGCGGCTCGTCCCGGCGCAGCGGCCGCCGACGACGCTCGTCGCGACGTTCCCGACCCTCGACGGGGCCACGGGCGCCGTGATCGCGATCACCCGTTCCCTGCGGCCGGCGATGCTCGAGCTCATGGACCGCTCCACGATCGCCGCTGTCGAAGCGGCCACCCGCATGGGGCTGGATGCCGACGCGGCGGCGATGCTCGTCATCCAGTCCGACGACCACCCCGACGCCGCCTCTGCGGAGATCGCCGCGATCGCGCAGCTGTGCGAGGCCCACGGCGCGACGGAGTGCTTCGCCACGAGCGACCCGGAGGAGGGCGAGGCGTTCGTCGAGGCCCGGCGCATGGCGATCCCGGCCGTGGAGCGGCTGGGCACGGTGCTGTTGGAGGACGTCGGCGTGCCGATCCCGCGCCTGGGCGACCTCGTGCTCGGCATCGAGGCGATCTCGGCCGCCCACGACGTGCTCATCGCGGTGATCGCGCACGCCGGCGACGGCAACACGCATCCGCTCATCGTCTTCGACCCGGCCGATCCCGCGCAGGCCGAGCGCGCCCACGCCGCCTACGACGACGTGATGCGGCTCGCGATGTCGCTCGGCGGCACGATCACCGGCGAGCACGGCGTGGGCCGGCTCAAGCGCCCGTGGCTCGGCGACTACCTCGGTGCCGACGTGCTCGAGCTCAACGAGCGCGTCAAGCGCGCGCTCGACCCGCAGGGCATCCTGAACCCCGGCGCCGTCTTCGCCGCGCGCTGAGCGCGCGGGCCGCGGGTCACCGCGCGATGACGCCCTCGTAGACGGCGTCGAACCGCGACAGGAGCTGCGCGTAGTACGGGCGCTCGTCGGGGTCCGGCATCGTGAGCGCGGTGGCCGGGATGACGGCGGGCCGCCGCTCCGGGCGCAGCACCGACAGCGCCAGGAGGGCGGCGCCGCGCATCGTCACCCGCTTGACGTCGACCACCTGCACCGGGAAGCCGATGGCCTGCGCGACGATCCGCATGAGGCCAGGGTGGTCGCCCGTCACCCCGCCGGAGGCCACCACGCGCTCCAGCCGCGGATTCGCGACGCCGAGCTGCTCGAAGACGCGCGCGTACGAGATCGCGACCCCCTCCGCGGCGCCCCGCCACAGCTCTCGCGCGGTCGACGAAGACGAGACTCCGGTGAAGACGGCGCGCGCGTTTCCCGCCCAGCCGGTCGCGCGCTCCCCGGTGAAGAACGGCAGCACGAGCGGTGTCGCCGGCTCCGGCGGGGCCGTGAGCGTCTGGTCGACCTCTTCGGGCGTGAGCGGGGCGAGCGTGGTCTGCAGCCACGTCATCGCGCGACCGACGTCGTTGAGCGCGCCGCCGACGATCGACCGGTCGCGCGAGACCGCGTAGGCCCACAGCCCCGACGGGAGGACGTCGGGAGTGCCGGGGACGATGACGCGGATGGCGCCAGAGGTCGCCGCCGACAGCGCCGCCGTGGACGGCTGGTCGGCTCCCACGCCGAGATTGGAGGCGAAGCCGTCGGGGATCGCGGGGAACCACGCCGCGCCGGCGAGCGCCGGCCAGCGCCTGAAGACGCGCGACGCGACCTCGGTGATCGGCCGGTCCGGATCCACCACCGGGGCGAACTGCTCCCTCGTGGCGCCGGTGGCCGAAAGGAGCTCGTCGTCGAGCTCTGCCGTGCGGCGGTCGAGGATGCCGGCCCACGCCATCGTCGAGGTGGCCGCGCCCTCGATCCCGGCCAGCCGGGCGTACACGTACTCCCCGAGCGAGACGTACTTCGCCGTCTTCTCGACGACGTCCGGCGCCACGTCGCGCAGCCAGCGCAGCCGCGGGGGGTGGTAGCTCGTGTGCAGGCGGGTGCCGACGCGCTGATGCACCGCCGCCTCGTCGAGCTCCGCGCGCAGGGCGGCGAGGTGGGCCGCCGACCGCGAGTCCGCGTACGTGAAGCAGGGCGTGAGGGCGTGCCCGTCGGCATCCACGCACA
Organism: Microbacterium sp.; assembly: GCA_047606835.1. GTDB lineage: Bacteria > Actinomycetota > Actinomycetes > Actinomycetales > Microbacteriaceae > Microbacterium. The sequence continues at coordinate 10,784 of JASGDZ010000115.1, forward strand.
CCAGCGACGACGCGAACGTGTCCATCGCGACACCCTCGACCGAGCCCGGCTCCAGGCCCGCGACGACGCCGTCGATGACGGCGGCCACCTCTTCGACGACCTGGTCGGCATCGATCTCGGCGGTGCCGTCGACCGCCTCGGTGAACACGTGATCGGCCTTGACCGTGCGCCCCTTGACCGGCCGCCCGTAGCCGTCGTAGAGGCAGCAGCGCGTCGACCCGGAGCCGATGTCGATCGCGACGACGAGGGGCGAGGCGGCTCGTGCGAGCGGGACGGAACGGGCCTCGGGCACCGTGCTCTGCGTGCTCGTGTCCACCCACTCGATCTCAGCCATGTCATCTCCCTCGACTCCGCGGTTCGAGCCCCGGCGTCCGCGCCCGGCCCCGGGTCGAGGCTAACGCAGCGCACGGCCGTCCGCGCGGGCGGTCGCTCGTGGAGCGACCGCGCGTGTGTTTAGTGGGAGCGTTACCGCGGGTCGCACTGCGGCGACCCGCGCCGCATGGTCTCAGTGAAGGAGCTCTCCCCATGCATCGAACTCGCGCCGTCGCCGCACCGGAGGGGGTGCGGCGATGAGCCTCCTCCCGGCTCTGACCCCCGCCACGGCCCGGATGGTCCCGTGGGCGGACACCACC
>JASGDZ010000116.1:0-2932 GCA_047606835.1 Microbacterium sp.
CCAGGTGCACAGCGCATAGGTCTCGTAACTGCGGACGACTCCGGTCTCCTGCACGAGCCCACCCGTGATCTTCGTCACCCCGACCACCCAGGTCGCGGCATCCGAGTCTGTGAGGCCGGATGGGTAGTCGAGGTAGTCCGGGGCGAGGTGCGCGACGACCGAGGAGTAGTCCGTGCCGCCGGTGTCCAACCACTCGGTCCCGTCCTGCTCGCTCGTGACCGCGGTGAACCAGCCAGTCCGAGCGGCGACCACCGCGGCCGCAGCCGTCGTCGCGCCCAGCACGCCCACGAGCGCGAACGCGATGACCGCTCGCCTGCCCCCGTGCCGCACGGAGTCGCGAACCCGGCGGCCGCTCCTGCGTGCGACCGCGGCGGTCAGCTGATCCAGCGACGCGAGCGTCGCTGGGTCGCGCGTCGGCGGAGCAGGGCGCGCGTCTCGGATCAGGCGTTCCACCTCCACCTCGTCCACGGGGGTTCCTCTCGCTCAGGGTTGTTCCTTCACCCTGGTCTTGTCCGCCGAGCCGGCGAACGTCCCATCCTCGCCGAGGTTTGTCGCCCGGGGTAGGTTTGAGTCGTGAACGTCAGCCCCGCCGACCAGCGCCGACTGCTCGATCTCGCCGACCTCGATGCGCGCATCCGGCACGCCGATCACGCGCGCCGGAACCCGCCGCACGCGGCTCGGGTGCGGGAGCTCCTGACGCAGCGTCAGCAGCTCGCGCAGGAGCTCTCCACGCGGCTCGGGATGCGCGACGACCTGCAGGTGCAGCTCACACGGCTGGAGTCGGATGTCGCCCTCGTCGACGCGAGGGCTCAGCGCGACACCGAGCGGCTGCGGACCGTCACGAACCCCAAGGACGCGCAGGGACTCGAGCACGAGCTTGCGTCGCTCGCGAAGCGCAAGAGCGATCTGGAGGACGCCGAGCTCGAGCTCATGGAGCGGCTCGAGGCCGCCGACGCTGACGTCGCCGCACAGGAGACGCTCATCGCCGTCACCAACGACGAGGGCGCACGGCTGAGCGCGGAGGGCAAGGCGGCGGTCGCGGCGGCGACCGAGCAGTTCGAGGCGGCCACGCGCGACCGGGCTGCGTTGTCCGCGGAGGTTGCTCCCGGCCTTCTCGCCCTGTACGAGCGTGCCGCGGCCCGCAGCGCGGGTGCCGCGCTGCTGCGCAGGCAGACGTGCGAAGGATGTCGGATGGTGCTCGCCGGCACAGACCTGCAGGCCATCCGCGTCGCTGCGGACGACGCCGTCGTGACCTGCCCCGAGTGCGGCTGCATCCTGGTGCGCACCGAAGAGTCCGGGCTGTGATGGCGGCACGACTGCTCGTCGAGGCGGATGGCGGCTCCCGGGGCAATCCCGGCATCGCCGCCGGCGGTGCCGTGGTCGCGGACGACGAGAGCGGGCTGCTGCTGTGCGTCGTCGGCGTGTACGTGGGCATCGCGAGCAACAACGTCGCGGAGTACGCGGGCATGATCGCCGGACTGGAGGCGGCCTTCGCGCGGGATGCGCAGGCATCCGTCGTCGTCCGCATGGACTCCAAGCTCGTCGTGGAGCAGATGTCCGGGCGCTGGCGGATCAAGCATCCAGACATGCAGAGCCTCGCGGCTCGCGCTCACACGCTGATCGCGGGCCGCGACGTGCGGTTCGAGTGGGTGCCGCGGTCGGAGAACGCGCGGGCGGATGCCGCGGCGAACGAGGCGATGGACCGTCGCGAGAGCTTCCACCGCGAGGTCGTCGACGGTGACCGCGTCTGATGCGGTCTGGATCGTGCTCGGCCGCGCGGATCGCGGGATCGTCGCGATCTTGCTGGATGCCGCGGGCGTCGAACTCACGCGCGAGCGGCTGAGCGGAGACGGGGCCGGGTGGATCGCCGAGCGGGAACGGATGCTCGCGCCGCGATGGGTCTGGAGCGACACGCCGACGTGGTACGCGCCTCTGCTGCGCGCCGGTGTGCGCGTGGCACGCTGCCACGACCTGCGCCTGTGCCACGCGGTCCTGCGCGACAGCGAGCTCGTGCGCGACGTGCCCGCGCTCCGGGCCGCGGTGGAGTGGGACGCCGCGGTGCGCGCCGAGACGGCGGGCGACCCGGTCGCGCTGTTCGAGCTCGAGGCGTCCGCTCCGACCGGCCCGCCTGACACGTGTGCCGACGCGCTCGAGGAGTTCGCGCGTCAGCGCGATGCCGTGGCCGGCGCGATCGATCCCCGTCGGCTCCAGCTGCTCGTCGCGGCGGAGAGCGCCGGCGCGCTGATCGCGGTGGAGCTGCGTGCCGCAGGGCTCCCGTGGGACGCGCGCGCGCACGATCGCGTGCTCACCGAGCTGCTCGGCGCACGACCGGCCAGCGGTGGCCTGCCTGCGAAGGTCGAGGATGCGGCGCAGCGGGTGCGCGCCGCGCTGGGCGACCCTGCGGCGAGCCTCGACTCCCAGCCGAAGCTGTTGCGCGCACTGCACCGCATCGGCGTGCTCGTCGAGTCGACGAGCCGCTGGGAGCTCGCCGAGCACCAGCATCCCGTCGTCGCACCGCTCATCGAGTACAAGAAGCTCTCGCGGCTGCTCAGCGCCAACGGCTGGGCGTGGCTCGACGAGTGGGTGCACGACGGGCGCTTCCGCCCGGTGTACGTGCCCGCCGGAGTGGTGACCGGCCGCTGGGCGTCGTCGGGCGGGGGCGCGCTGCAACTGCCGCGGCAGCTGCGCGCCGCGGCGCGGGCCGACCCGGGCTGGAGACTGGTGGTCGCGGACGTCGCGCAGCTGGAGCCGCGCGTGCTCGCCGCGATGTCCCGCGACCTCGCGCTCGCGGACGCCGCGCGCGGACGCGACCTCTACACCGGCGTCGTGGCCTCGGGCGCGGTCCGCACGCGCGCCGAGGCGAAGGTGGCGCTGCTCGGTGCGATGTACGGGGCCACCACCGGTGACAGCGGACGGCTCGTGCCGCGGCTGC
>JASGDZ010000117.1:0-26311 GCA_047606835.1 Microbacterium sp.
ACGGCGCGTGTGATCTCGGCGATCTGATCGTCGTCGACGAGAGATCGGATGAGCACGATGCTGACGGCGGCGAGGGTGGTGCCGTCGGCGCGTCTGATCGGGGCCGCGATCCCCATCGCGGTGGGGTCGACCTCTCCCTGGGAGACCGCGTAGCCCGACTCGCGGATCTGCGCGAGTCGCTCGAGGAGCGCGTCGGCCGTGGTCAGGGTGTTCTCGGTGAAGCGACGAAGCGGCGCCTCCGCGAGGACCCGCCGGACATTCTCCTCGGTCTCGTCGGCGAGCAGCACGAGGGCGGAGGCGCCGGCGTTGATGTCGAGCACCGATCCACGCTCGTAGGAGAGCCGCACGTACTGCGACTGCGCCTCCTCGCGTTCGAGGCAGATCACCGAGCCGCGCATGCGCTTGGTCAGCAGCACCGTCTGGTGGAAGCGCTCCGCGAGCTCGCGCATGACGGGGATCGAGAGGTCGCTGAGCCCATGTCCCTTGCGCGCGATGCGCGCGAGCTCGACGATGTGCAGCCCGAGTCGGAACGCGCCGCGGCCGTTCTCGGAGAGGAAGTCCGCCTGGACGAGCGTCTGCAGGTAGCGGTAGGCGGTGGATCGTGCGACGCCGAGCGTTTCGGCCACCTCGACGGCCGATATCTCGGGGTGCTCGTCGGTGAACATCTGGAGGATGTTGAGGGCGCGATCCGCCGTGCTGTTGCGCTCGCGATATCCGCCGCCCTGGGCCATAGGTGACATCTAACCAGACTCCCCGAACGGGGCACGGCGCGGAGGGCGCGAGAAGGGAGTTGCTATAATCAGGACAGTGGTATTTAATGTCAGGACATTTGATTCAAGGGAGAATCTGAAGGAATGATGCAGACGACCGCCGCGATCGCCACGGGTGAGCCGGGCGGGTTCCGGATCGCCACCGTGGAGCTCGACGACCTCCGCGACGACGAGGTGCTCGTCGACGTGGTGGCGGTGGGCATGTGCCACACCGACCTGAGCGCAGCATCCGGGGTCATCCCCTTCCCGCTGCCCGGCGTGCTCGGGCACGAGGGGGCCGGTCGCGTGCGTGCCACGGGGCGTGCCGTCACGCGCGTGCGCCCCGGAGACGCCGTGCTGATGACCTTCACCTCGTGCGGACGGTGCCGCCAGTGCCGCGGCGGGCACCCCGCTCATTGCGACCATCACCTGACCTGGAACCTGCTCGGCGGCGCGCGCGCCGACGGCACGCACACGATGGCGGATGCCGGCGGCCGGCCGCTGCACGCGCACTTCTTCGGCCAGTCCTCGTTCGCGCGTCACGCGATCGTGGACGAGCGCTCCCTGGTCGCGCTTCCCGGGGACGTCGGAGACGACGACCTCGCGCTGTACGCGCCGCTCGGCTGCGGCCTGCAGACCGGGGCGGGTGCGGTGCTGAACGTCCTGAGGCCGGCGACGGACGACATCCTCGCCGTCAGCGGCGCCGGCGCGGTGGGTCTCGCGGCGGTGATGGCGGCACGTGCTGTCTCGGTGCAGCGGATCGTCGTGGTGGACCGGGTGCCGGAGCGGCTGCGACTGGCGCAGGACCTCGGGGCGACCGATGTCCTGGACGACGCCGAGGCGCTGCGCGAGCTCACCGGGGACGCGGGGGTGCAGGCCGCAGTGGAGACCACCGGCAACGTCGGCGTCCTCGAGGCCATGATCGCCTCGCTCGGTGTCGGGGGGACCTGCGCCGTGGTCGGCGCCCCGCGCGCCGGCTCCCGCGCCTCCTTCGACGTCAACGCCCACCTCCCCGGCCGGCGGATCGTCGGCGTGACGTTGGGCGACAGCGAGCCGGAGCGGTTCGTGCCGCAGCTGATCGCCCTGCATCGCAGCGGCCGATTCCCGATCGAGCGGCTGGAGCGCCGCTACCCCTTCGCCGAGATCGCCGCCGCCGCCGCGGACGCCGCGAGCGGACGCACCGTCAAGCCCGTGCTCGTCATGGAGGACGTATGACCGCCGCCACCTTCCTCGACCTCTCTCCGATCGACGGTGAGGTCGTCGGAGAGTTCCCCGCTCTGCGTCCGGAGGATGCGATCGAGCGCGTCCGCATCGCGTCCGAGGCCCAGCCGGCGTGGGCGCGGCGACCCTTCGTGGAGCGGCGGCGCATCCTCCTCGACGCCGCCGACCTGCTGGAGGCCGAGGCCGAGGAGCACGTCGCCCTGCTTGCCCGCGAGGTCGGGGCGACGCGTCCCTGGGCCGAGATGAACGTGCACGAGTCCGCCGCGACGCTGCGCGAGGCGGCGGGCGTGGTCAGCGGCTCGAGCGGGGAGATCCTGCCATCCGCATCCCCCGGCACGGTCAACCAGTCGCTGCGCGTGCCAGTGGGTGTCTCGCTCTCGATCGTCCCGTGGAACGCGCCGATCATCCTCGCGGCCCGCTCCAGCGCGATCTCCCTGGCGCTCGGCAACGCCGTGGTCATCCGCCCGAGCGAAGAGGCACCGATCGCAGCCGGACATCTGCTGGCCGACGCTCTCGTCCGCTCGGGCGTGCCGACCGAGGTCCTGCCGGTCGTGACGAGCGCGCCGGGCCAGGGGCGACACCTCATCGACGCGCTCGTGCAGGACGATCGAGTGCGCAGGGTGGCCTTCATCGGGTCCACTCCGGTCGGACGCGCGATCGCGGCCAGAGCGGGTGCGGCGCTCACGCCGGCGGTGATGGAGCTGGGCGGCAAGAACGTCACGATCGTCCGCGAGGACACCGACCTCGAGGGATGGGCCGGGCCGATCGCGTTCTCGGCGTTCGCGAACTCCGGCCAGGTCTGCATGTGCACGGATCGGCTGCTCGTGCATCGCAGCCGCTACGAGGAGTTGTGCGAGCGGATGGCGGATGCCGCCCGAGGCATGGTCGTCGGGGATCCGCGCGACCCCGCCACTCAGCTCGGCCCGCTCATCAACGACAGTGCGGCTGCCCGCTTCACCGAGCTCGTCGAGGACGCACGGCGCGCGGGGGCGAGGATCCTCGCCGGTGGCACGTCCCAGGGGCGCTGGGCGCAGCCGACCGTGCTCGCCGACGTCGGCGCTTCGTGCCGGTTCGCCGTGGAGGAGGGCTTCGTCCCGATCGTGAGCATCGAGCCCTTCGACGACGACGAGGATGCGGTACGACGGGCGAACGTGGGCGATCTGGGGCTGATCGCGGCAGTATTCTCCGCCGACGCGACCGCCGCCGAGCGGCTCGCACAGCGACTGCGGGCCGGAGCGGTGCACGTGAACGGGCCTTCGGTCGGGGACGAGCCCCATGTCCCGTTCGGGGGTCTGGGCGCTTCGGGGATGGGCAGATTGGGCGGACGGGAGTCCGTCCGGTTCTTCACGGAGCAGCGCTCCCTCTACCTGCATCGCGGCACGACCCCGCTCGGATAGCAGGGCTTCGATGTCTTGAGAAACACGTGTCTTGAAAAACAGGACGCAAATCGCGTATATTAGGACAGTCAAAGGAGACGGGCATGGAGACACGGGATCGGCCGCCGCTGCGGATCCGCGCGGACTGGGGCGGTGCCAACCTGCTGCGCGCTGCGGGCTGGCTGACGCAGTGGGTGTGGGACAACACCGACGACCACCGGCCCGGCCTGATCCACACGGGTCGCGGAATGGGCGACAACCTCGTCGCGCTCGCCCGGGGCGAGGTCGACGTCGCCTTCGCGACCCCGGGCTCGTTCGCCCGTCTCGCCCGTGAGGGGCGGGGCCCCTTCGCCGGCCGGGCCCTGCACGACCTCCTCGCCATCGGGGTGCTCTCCCATCGCGATGCGATGGTGCCCGTCGTCCGTGCCGATCTCGGCGTCTCCTCGCTGGCCGACATCGCCGGTCACCCCGGGCCGCTGCGCGTGTCCCTCGGCGTCGACGACCCTGACGGCTTCATGGGGTACGCGGGAAACCTGGTGCTCCGTGCGGGCGGGATCGACCTCGACGAGATCTGCCGCCGCGGCGGCACGGTCACACGTCACGAGCAGCCCTTCGACGCCGTGGCCGACCTCCGCGAGGGGCGCGCCGACCTGATGGTCTCGGAGGCGATCATGACACCGGACTGGCAGGCGCTCGCCACCGAGCAGGACGTGCGCTTCCTCAGCCTGTCGGATGCCGAGACCCGGCGCGTTGAGGAGGCAGGGCTGGGCGTGATCCGCATCCCGGGCGGGTACTTCCCCGGGCAGGAGGAGCCGGTGGTGGCGCTGGACTACTCGGACTGGATCTGCGCGACCACCTCCCGGCTGGACGACGAGACGGCACGGCTCCTCGCCTGCGCGTTCATCGAGAACGGCCCCGCCCTCGACCGCGGCTACCGTCACCTCCCTGTGGACTACTCGCCGCTGCGCTACCCGATCGACTTCCGCGAGGCGGCTCGCACCCCCATTCCCCTTCACCCCGCCGTCGAGGCCGCGTACCGCCGCGCGGCAGCAGAACAGGAGACGCGCTGATGCTGGCATCCCAGGTCGTCGACAAGGACGGACAGCTGCGCATCTCGGAGGTGCCGGACCCTGTGGCGGGCCCCGGCGAAGCCGTGGTCGCGGTCGAAGCCGCCGGGCTGGCGCCGGGCGCGTTCAACCTGCTGCGCATGGGCGCCGTGCCGATCCTGCCCACCACGTTCGGGCACGAGATCGCCGGCACGGTCCTCTCGGTGGGCGACGCGTCGCGCTCGGACCTCCTCGGGCGTCGCGTGCGCGTGCATCCGCTGCTCTCGTGCGGCGTATGCGACTACTGCACCACCGACCGCGAGATGATGTGCGCGCAGAACGCCATGATCGGCCACGCTGTGTTCGGGCCCGAGGCGCTGCCGCGGTACAGCCGCTACCACGACGGAGGGCTCGCGCAGCAGGTGCTCGTGCCGGTCGACAATCTCGACATCCTGCCCGATCAGGTCGACTTCGAGCTCGGCGCCAAGGCGCATGACTTCGCCAACGCCGTACGCGCGCTCACCCTCGCCGAGACCGGTCCGAGGTCCGTGATCGTCGTCACCGCCGCCACCGGTGCCATGGGTGTCGCCACCATCGCCATCGCCCGCGAGTTCGGCGTGCGCCAGGTCATCGCCGTGGGCCGCGACGGCGACCGGCTCGCGCAGGTCGCCGCGCTCGACCCCGAGCTCGTCACCCCTGTGACGTTGGGCGAGGAAGACACCGCGCAGTCCGTCGCCGGGCGGATCCGTGCCGTCGTCCCCGCAGGGGCCGACGCCGCCATCGACTACTTCCCCGGGGGCAAGGGCACCTCCTTCATCTTCGGCGGGCTGCGCGCCGGCAGCCGCATCGTGCACATGGGCGTGAACCCGGAGCCCTTCACGATCCCGCCGGCGGCGTTCTCGATCCACTGCATCAGCTTCATCGGCACCCGCAACGGCACGCGCAGGGACGCGCACGACGCCCTGCGGCTGCTCGCCGCCGACCCGGAACGCTATCGCCGGCTCATCACGCACCGTCTGGCCCTCGACGAGGTGCACCTCGCGCGGGACAACTTCAGCTCGCGCGCCGAGCCGATGTGGATGGCGGTCGTGGAGCCCCGCCGGCTCGTGGGCGCCTGACGACGAACAGAGGATGCCGAAGATGACGATCGTGACGGAGCACTTCGACGAGTTCCCCTTCGACGGCGATCCGCGGGTGCTGCAGCGCGACGAGGAGCTGCTGCTGTCGCGTGCAGAGCCCCGCGTGCCCGGCGTCTCATGGGATCCCATCCCGCCGCTCAAGGTGGTGCACTTCGACCAGGCGTATCAGGACGGCGCCTTCATCCCGCCGCGGATCCTGTGGGAGGGCGAGACCGGACGCATCGAGTGGATGCAGATGAACTTCCGCCAGCCCATGTACCATCGCAACCTCGACGTCGACGAGATGTCGTACCAGATCCGCGGGGAACGAACGCTGATGACCGAGCAGGGCACCGTGGAGCTGCGCGATGGCGACTTCGTGCGGATCCCGGTCGGCGTCGCGCACGACAACTACGGACGCAGGGCCAGCCACATCCTGTGGTATTTTCCGACGCCGATCCGCGACGTCGGCGAGGTCGTGCGCACCGCCGAGGTGCTCATCCCGCCGTTCGCCGGGTGGCAGGCGAGCACGGTCAACGAGGTGCACACGGACTGCCTGGGCGGCCGGCACTGCGACCGGGCCGTGCAGCTCTCCGACGAGACGCTCATCCTCGAGCAGGCGCATCACGAGAGCGGCCGCCTGGCCGTGCTCTCCTCGCGCACCGGCGCCAACAGCACCTCGTGGGTGTGGCAGGGCGATGAGCACGCGATCGGAGTGACGGATGTCACCGACAGCGACGGCACCCTCTACCGGCGTCACCGCAACGTGGACGAGGTCCAGTACCAGATCGCGGGCACCCGGCTCCTGATCAGCGCCAACGGCGTCGTGGAGCTCACCCCCGGATCCTTCGTCCACATCCCGGTCGGGGTGGCCTACGCCAGCGTCGCCAAGGGCTCCAGCCGCCATATCACCACCGTCACCACGGGGAAGCTCGACTGTGTCTGGGAGCATGCGGCGGAGTCGGAGCAGTGGGCTCATGCGCGCATCGAGGCCTACCGCGCCGGCCTTTTCTCGGCGGCGGGCTCGTGACTTCGGCGCCGGTCAGGCGGCGGGTGGTGGATGCTCGCCGCAGCGGGCCGGCAGGACACGGGGTGGGGGCACGTCGCGCTCCGCGATGAGAACGGTGCCGGCGTCTGGATCAAGGCCAAGCCCGTGCTGATCATCCGGTCGTGGCGTGTGCGGCGAGCTGGTCGAGCAGATCGTACGCTTCATCGAGCGACGCCCGGAGATCCTGGTCGCGCTGGCTTTCCTGCAGGGCGCGCACCGCGCGGGCCGGATCCTCAAGCGTCTTGGCGAGAGACGGATCGAGCTGGACGAGCAGCCGGGACACGGCGAGCAGCTGGCAGCCGAGCACGATGCGGTATGAGGCCGCTGCCCGCTCGAGCTTCGCCGCGCCTTGCGAAGCGAAGCTGGCATCCTCCTCGGCGCCCCGAGAGAGCGCGATCGTTCCCACGCAGGCAGGTGCGGCGGCGTTTCGGATCTCGGCGAGGGCGGATGCGGCCGTGTACTCGAGCATCATCAGGCCGGATGCGCCGGCCGGCCCCGTGGCGAGGAAGGGGCGAAGCCCGGTGAAGGCGGGCTCGTTCGCCATGCGCAGGAGGGCGTGCGCGTTCGTCGCTGACTGGGCGAGGGCGAGCGCGGCCGTGTCGAGGTCGATCGCCAACTGGGCCTGGAAGAAGGATCCGTGGTGGATGACTGTGCGCTCGGCGACGTCGAACAGGGGGTTCTCCTGGGCGGCGTTGACCAGTTGCAGCAGCTGTGCGTCGAGGCGTTCCAGCGCGGTGAGGAGCGCGCCCTGGGTGACCGGGTAGACGCGGAGGCCGAAGGGGTCCTGGATGCGTGCCGGATCGATGTCGGCGGGGAGCAGGCCGCGCACCTCCGCGCACACCCGGCTTACCTGCGGTGCGGCGGCAGCGGCGGCGGCTGTCTCGGAGAAGGCGGAGGGGTTGCCCCGCAGCGCGGTGGCTGCGAGAGCGAACACGACTCGGCTGGCGTGATCGAGTTGCCGCAGTTCGGCCGAGGCGAGGACGGATCGCGCGATGGTGAGGGCGTTGCTGCTGAGGAAAGGCAGTGCGCTCTCGGCGCTCCATCGCACCGGGCTCGCCGGGGTTCCCGGCGCACGTTCGCCGGCGAGGATCAGCGCGAGCGCTGCAAGGGCTGGGAGGTCGCCGGTGCCGATCGATCCGACAGAGCCGATCTCGGCGAGCTCGCCTTGACGGAGGAGCCCGGCGAGGGCGGGCAACACCCCCGGCGCGATGCCGGAACCGACCTGTGACAGTTGCGCGAGCCTCACGGCGATCATCGCCCGTACGGTGCGGGTGGGAAGCGCGGGCCCGGTGTCTGTCGCATGGCTGCGGACCAGACGCATACCGTGTTCCGCGGCATCGCTCACGGGTGTGGTCCGGTTCGCCCCCACACCTGTCGAGCGCCCGTACGTCGGCGTCGTGGCAGCGATCTGCTCGGCTGCAGTGGAGACGCGAGCGAGCGCCTCGTGCACTTCAGGAGCGAGCGCGACATCTGCGCCGTCGGCGAGCGCCACGAGGTCGGCGAGGGTGACGGGTGCCGTGGTGGTGATGGTGACGGTCGCGGATGATCGGGGGTGGTCCACAGCAACACACTCTTGCAGATGACCCGCGAAAGCATTTCACTGTATGGCAAGCGTATTTTACTAGCCGGAAATGTCGCGGCATCGGTGAGGAAATTCGCGATTCCTATCGTGAGAGTCATCGATACCTGAGGGGCTCAACCATGAGCGAGCAGTCCACCCGCACCGTTGAGCGTGCATTGCTGCTTCTCGCGAATGTGTGCGAGACCGGCAGCACGTCGCTCGCGGACGCGTCGCGCTCCGTCGATCTCCCTCCCAGCACTGCGCTCCGGCTGCTGCGCACCCTCGAAGCGAACGGCTTCGTCCGCCGTGACGAGGGCGGCAGCTACCGTCCCGGCTCACGTCTGATGCAGCTCGGAGCGCGGGCTCTCGGGCAGGCATCGATCATCGACGTCTGCCACGAGGAGATGGTGGGTCTGGCGGAGGACACCGGAGAGTCGGTCTATCTGAGCGTCGTCGGCCACGGCGACACCGCCGTCTACATCAGCATCGTCGAGGGATCGCACTCAGTGCGGCACGTGAGCTGGGTGGGCAAGAGCATTCCCCTGGATCGCTCGGCCGCGGGTCTCGTGCTGACCGGACGGACCCCGGGCCGCGGGTTTGTCGTCGTCGAACGGGGGGTCGAGCCCGACGTCACGGCGATCGCCGCTCCGATAACGGCCGCAGGGCGCATCGTCGCAGCGATGAGCGTCCTGGTCCCCAGCTACCGGATGTCCGATGCATCCGCGCAGCAATGCGGCGCTCTCCTGGCCGCTGCCGCCCGCCGACTCTCGGCCGGGCTCACCGATGGAACAGTCCTCTAGCCAGCAAGGAGCGTCAATGATTCGTTTCGAGAAAGTCTCAAAGGTCTACGACGACGGCACGACCGCCGTCGACGCCCTCGACCTGGAGGTGCCCACGGGCACGCTCCTGGCCTTGGTCGGCCCCTCAGGATGTGGCAAGACCACGTCGCTGCGCATGATCAACCGGCTGATTGATCCCACCAGCGGCACGATCACCCTCGACGGCATGGACGTGCTGAGCACCGACCGGGTGACGCTGCGTCGCAAGATCGGCTACGTCATCCAGCACGCGGGCCTGTTCCCGCACCGAACCGTGGTCGACAACGTCGCCGCGCTTCCGCGGCTTCTCGGCGGCGACCGGCGCACGACCCGCACCCGCGCACTCGAGCTGCTGGAGATCGTCGGCCTGGACGACCGATTCGCCGACCGGTACCCGTGGCAGCTCTCCGGCGGCCAGCAGCAGCGCGTGGGCGTGGCCCGCGCTCTGGCGACCGACCCGCCGTTCCTGCTCATGGACGAGCCGTTCAGCGCGGTCGACCCGATCGTGCGCGCGCAGTTGCAGGACGAGTTCCTGCGACTGCAGGCGGAGATCGGCAAGACGATCGTGATGGTCACCCATGACATCGACGAGGCGCTCAAACTCGGCGACCACGTCGCGGTGCTGCGCACCGGCGGCATCCTCGCCCAGTACGGCACCCCCATGGAGTTGCTGACCGCACCGGTCGACACGTTCGTCTCCGACTTCGTCGGCGCAGCCCGCGGCTACCGAGCGCTCGGCTTCGAACGCCTCCCCGACGACGCTCGCGTGACCGCCCATGCCCCGGTCAAGATCGGCGACAGCCTCGCCGGGCGCGGCTGGACGGTCGTCGTCGACGACGACGGCTGCCCGCTCGGATGGGTGGATGGGACGACCGCGGCGACGGCGACCGGGGATGCGCTGCGGAAGACCTCCCGGTTCCTCGGCCGCTCCGCGTCTGCCCGTGATCTCTTGGACGGGGCGTTGGCCAGCCCGGGCGGCACGGTCGGCATCGTCGACGAGGCTGGCGTGTTTGTCGGCGTGCTCAGCGCCGCCGCCGTCCTCGACACAGCGCAGGGAGCGGCAGCATGAACCTGGACTGGATCTGGGCGAACCTGGGCCAGATCGGCTCACTGTTCGTCAACCACATCTGGTTGACGCTGGTCCCGACGATCCTCGGGCTGATCGTCGCCATTCCCCTGGGATGGTGGGCGCACCGCTCCCGCCGGGGCGGGCCGCTCATCATCGGCTCCGCCGGGCTGCTGTACACGATCCCGTCGCTGGCGCTGTTCATCCTGCTCCCTGCGATCCTCGGGACCCGCGTTCTCGATCCTCTCAACATCGTGATCGCGATGACGGTCTACACGGTTGCCCTCCTTGTGCGGGTCGTGGCCGATGGGCTCGGCTCCGTGCCGCACGAGACGGTCGCCGCCGCCGAGGCGATGGGATACCGGGGCTGGCAGCGGCTGGTCCTGGTCGAGATCCCCGTCGCGGTGCCTGTCATCATTGCCGGGCTGCGCGTCGCGGTGGTCTCCAACGTCAGCATCGTCACGATGGCGGCGCTGATCGGCATCCCCCAGTTGGGCACGCTGTTCACACAGGGCTTCCAGCTGCGCCTGTTCGTTCCGCTCGTCCTCGGCATCGCGCTGTGCGTGGTGCTCGCGGTGGTCTTCGACCAGATCCTCATCTGGATCGGGAAGGTCACCACCCCCTGGCGTCGGAAGGACGTGCTGGCATGACTCTTCTCGACTGGCTCCTCGACCCGTCCAACTGGACCGGCGCGAAGGGCATTCCCGTCCAACTCGGCTTCCACCTGCTGTACACGGCGATCTCCCTCGCCGTCGCCAGCGCGATCGCGATCCCGCTGGGCATCTTCATCGGATACACCGGCAAGGGCGAAGCGCTGGTCGCGGGCTCCGCGAACGCGTTGCGCGCCCTGCCCACCTTGGGTCTGTTGGTGTTGCTGTTCCTGCTGCTTGCCCCCGTGATCGCGGGCCAGCTGGTGTTCGTCGTTCCGACGATCATCGTCCTGGTGCTGCTGGCCATCCCCCCGATCCTCACCGGCACGTACACGGGCATCCAGTCCGCCGACGAGGCCGCCGTCGATGCCGCCCGCGGTCTCGGGTACACCAGGTCGCAGATCCTGTGGCGGGTGCAGATGCCGTGCGCACTGCCGCTGTTGATCTCGGGGCTGCGCGGCGCGACCCTTCAGGTGGTCTCCACCGCGACTGTCGCCGCGTACCTGGGCCTGCAGGGGCTCGGGCGGTACATCATCGACGGTCGCGCTCAGGCAGACTTCGCGCAGATGGCCGGCGGCGCCCTCTTGGTCGCCCTGCTCGCGCTCGTGCTCGAGTTGCTCTTCACCGTGCTGGGCAGAGTGCTCGTCTCTCCCGGCCTGCGGCGCTCGACCCGTCGTCGTCGCCGTGCCGCACCCACCGACACCGCCACCGCCGCGCTCGCCACCCTGACCGCAGCACGCTGACCGGCTCACCCAGCCGGTTCTCTCTCCCCTCCCTACGCACACCCATACCGAAAGGCATCCACATGCGAAAGCTCTCCCTCGCGGCACTCTCTGCCGCCTCGTTGGCCACGGTCCTCGTCCTGACTGGTTGCGCCACCGGCGACCAGGCGCTCTCCGGCGGGGACGCCGGCGGGTCGGACGGCGACCAGATCGTCATCGGCTCGGCCGACTTCACCGAAAGCCAGCTCATCGGCACCATCTACTCGCTCGCCCTGCAGGACGCGGGCGTGGAGGTGCGCGAGCAGTTCAACATCGGCAGCCGCGAGGTCTACATCGCCGCGCTGCAGGACGGCTCCATCGACCTGATCCCCGAATACTCCGGCGCTTTGCTGAAGTACTTGGACTCGACGTCGGAGACGACCGAGAGCGAGGCCGTCGCCGCGGAGTTGGCCGAGAAGCTCCCTGAGGGGCTGGAGATGTTCGATATCTCGCCCGCCGAGGACAAAGACACCCTCGCCGTCACCGCGGACACCGCCGCGAAGTACGGTGGCCTCACGACCGTCTCCGACCTCCAGCCGATCGCCGGCGAGCTCATCCTCGGCGGCCCTGCCGAGTGGGAGACGCGCGTCAACGGCGTTGTCGGCCTGCGAGACGTCTATGGCCTGGAGTTCAAGGAGTTCATGAGCCTGGATGCCGGCGGCCCCCTCACGATGACGTCGCTGCTGAACGGACAAATCCAGGTCGCCGATGTGTTCAGCACCGACCCGGCCCTCACCGAGAACGACCTCGTCGCGCTCGAGGACGACAAGGTGCTGTTCGCGGCGGAGAACGTCGTCCCGATCATCAGCTCGGCGAAGTCCTCTGACCTCGTCGAAGAGACGCTGAACGCCGTCTCAGCGGCGCTGACGACCGACGCGCTCATCGAGATGAACGGCGAAGCCGCCGCGGGCACGAGCCTGAGCGAGATCGCTCGCGCCTGGCTTGACGCCGCCGGGCTCTGAACCCTCCTCGCGTCATCGATCGCTGATCGACCCGTAGCAGCCTGAAGGAACACCATGACCCGTCAGATCCGCGCCGCCCGCGGCACCACTCTGGTCGCCAAGAACTGGCAGACCGAAGGCGCCCTCCGCATGCTCATGAACAACCTCGACCCCGAGGTGGCCGAGCACCCCGAGAATCTCGTGGTCTACGGAGGCACTGGGCGCGCCGCCCGCTCCTGGGAGGCGTATGACGCGATCGTCCGCACTCTGGAGACCCTCGAGGCGGACGAGACCCTGCTCGTGCAATCCGGGAAGCCGGTCGGTGTCTTCCGGACGCACGAGTGGGCGCCGCGGGTGCTGATCGCCAACTCGAACCTGGTCGGAGACTGGGCCACGTGGCCCGAGTTCCGCCGGCTTGAGGCGCTCGGGTTGACGATGTACGGGCAGATGACGGCCGGGTCCTGGATCTACATCGGCACCCAGGGCATCCTGCAAGGCACGTACGAGACGTTCGCAGCCGTCGCCCGCTCGCTGGGGCGGGACTCTCTGGCCGGCACGCTGACCCTCACCGGTGGCGCGGGGGGCATGGGCGGTGCCCAGCCCCTCGCGGTCACCATGAACGGCGGCGTGGTGCTCATCGCGGATGTCGATGAGTCGCGTCTCGCGCGCCGCGTCGACCACGGCTACCTGGACGAGTACTCGACGAGCCTGGACGACGCCGTCGCGCGGGTGCTCTCGGCGAAGGATGCGGGCGATGCGCTCAGCGTCGGCGTCGTCGGCAACGCCGCGACCGTCTTCGCCGAGCTGCTGGAGCGCGGCGTCCCGATCGACATCGTGACCGACCAGACCAGCGCACACGACCCGCTCGCGTACCTGCCGGAGGAGGTCCTTTTCGAGGACTGGAAACAGGCGGCCGTCGACGACCCCGAAGGCTTCACCGCGAAGTCCCGGCGCAGCATGGCCAAGCAGGTCGCCGCGATGGTCGGGTTCCAGGATGCCGGCGCTGCCGTGTTCGACTACGGCAACTCGATCCGTGCCGAGGCGGAGCTCGGCGGCTACGACCGCGCGTTCGCCTTCCCCGGTTTCGTGCCGGCCTACATCCGACCGCAGTTCGAGGAAGGCCGCGGCCCGTTCCGCTGGGCTGCGCTGTCGGGCGACCCCGAGGACATCGCCAAGACGGACCGTGCCATCCTCGAGCTCTTCCCCGAAGACACCGCCCTCGCCCGCTGGATCACTCAGGCCGGTGAGAAGGTGCACTTCGAAGGGCTCCCCGCGCGCATCTGCTGGCTGGGCTACAAGGAGCGCCACCTCGCGGGACTAAAGTTCAACGAGATGGTCGCCTCCGGCGAGCTGTCCGCGCCGATCGCGATCGGCCGCGACCACCTCGACTCCGGCTCTGTCGCAAGCCCCTACCGGGAGACCGAGGCGATGGCCGATGGCTCGGACGCGATCGCCGACTGGCCGCTGCTCAACGCTCTGCTCAACACTTCGTCGGGCGCCTCGTGGGTGTCGATCCACCACGGCGGCGGCGTCGGCATCGGCCGCTCGATCCACGCCGGGCAGGTCACTGTGGCCGATGGCACCCCGCTTGCCGCGCAGAAGCTGGAACGGGTGCTGACCAACGACCCCGGCACCGGCGTCATGCGGCACGTCGACGCCGGCTACGAGCACGCGGCGGACATCGCTCGCGCTCGGGGGCTGCGGGTGCCGATGTGGGAAGGCGAATGACAGGTCGAGGCGCTCTGGCCATCCTCGGCGAGATCGCGGACATCGGTCGAGACCGCCGCCGCGGCGGCTACTCCCGGCACGTCTTCGACGACGCGGAACGTCAGCTGCGGGACTGGTTCGCAGAACGAGCCAACCGCTTGGGGCTGGCCGTGACCACCGACCGCAACGGGAACATCTGGGCGTGGTGGGGAAGGCCCGGCCCCGACGCGTTCGTCACCGGCAGTCACCTCGACTCCGTCCCCGGTGGCGGCGCACACGACGGTCCGCTGGGCGTCGTGAGCGCGCTGGCTGCGATCGAGCAGTTGCAGGCCCGAGGCTTCACACCGACGCGGCCGGTCGCAGTGGTCGTGTTCGCCGAAGAGGAAGGATCCCGCTTCGGCATCGCCTGCCTCGGCTCCCGGCTGCTGTCCGGAGCGATCACGCCCGAACGGGCCGGGGGTCTCTCGGATGCGGCCGGGCAGCGGTTCGCCGACGTCGCCCGCGACGGCGGTCTGTCGTCGTTCGGCCCCGACCCCGACGCGCTGTCCCGCATCGGGGTGTTCGTCGAGCTGCACGTCGAACAGGGCAAAGCGCTCGTCGACCTGGACGCGCCGGTCGGGGTCGCCTCATCGATCCTCGAGCACGGCCGATGGCGCATCGACGTGCGCGGCCAGGGCAACCACGCCGGCACCACCGCGCTGGAAGAGCGCCGCGACCCCATGCTCCCCGCAGCAGCCGCCGTGCTCGCCGCCCGTGCCGCGGCGGCACGGCGCACCGGAGCCCGGGCGACCATCGGGCGACTGGAGCCGATGCCCGGCGGGACCAACGTCATCGCATCCCGCGTCTCGGCATGGATGGACGTGCGCGCCCATAGCGAGCAGGACACCCGCGACATCGTCGCGGAAGTGGCCGCGCTGGTCGCCGAGGAGTCGGCCCGCGAAGGGTGCGAGGCCTCCGTGATCGAAGAGTCCTACTCCGGCGAAGTACGCTTCGACCCGCACCTGCGCGACCGGCTCGCCCACACCCTCGGCGGCGTGCCGGTGCTGCCCACCGGGGCAGGGCACGATGCGGGGGTGCTCGCCGCGTTCGTGCCCACCGCGATGCTGTTCGTCCGCAACCCCTCCGGCGTCTCGCACGCGCCCGACGAGGGCGCCGACGACACAGCGGTCTGCGCAGGCGTCGACGCGCTCGCCCGCACCATCGAGGAGCTCGCATGAGGGTCTGGGTCGACCGGCTGATCCGCGACGGCGAGGTCTCCAGGGGCGTGCTGTTCGATGCCGACAACCACGGCACCGTCACCACCGAGGTCACCGGGGCTGCCCGTCCCGTCGACGCGGTCGCCCTCGACGTGGCGGCACCCGGGTTCGCGAACGGGCACTCGCACGCTTTCCACCGTGCCCTGCGCGGCCGTACCCACCAGTCGGGGTCGTTCTGGACGTGGCGGGAACTCATGTACCGGGCGGCCAGGCGCCTGACCCCGGACCTGTATCGCGACCTCGCCATCGCCGTGTTCTCGGAGATGACGGCCGCGGGCTGGACCAGCGTGGGTGAGTTTCACTACGTGCACCACCAGGCCGACGGATCCCCTTACCCAGGCCACGCGATGGAACTCGCTCTCGCGGATGCCGCTGCCGCTGCCGGCATCCGCCTCGTCCTGCTCGACACCTGCTACCTGGCCGGCGGCATCGGGCGTCCGCTCTCCGCCGAGCAGACCCGGTTCGGCGACCAGGACGCCACGGCATGGCTGGACCGGTGGCACCGGCTGCGCGACGCGCTCACCGGCAGGTCGCCGCTGGTCACCCTCGGCGCCGCCCTGCATTCGGTGCGAGCCGTGCCGCGGGAAGCGCTCGGGCGGATCGCGCACGAGCTTCCCTCGTCTGTGCCGCTGCACATCCACCTCTCGGAGCAGCCCGCCGAGAACGAGGACTGCGTCGTCGCCCACGGACTGACCCCGACCGGTCTGCTGGCTGCCGAAGGCGTCCTCTCCCCGAGGCTCTCGGTTGTGCACGCCACCCATCTCACCGGCGACGACATCCGGTTGCTCGGCGACGCGGACGTGACAGCCGTGTTCTGCCCCACCACCGAAGCCGACCTCGGAGACGGCATCGGCCCAGCCACAGAGCTCATGGATGCCGGTGTCACCCTTGCCGTCGGATCCGACCAGAACGCCGTCATCGACCCGCTCCTTGAGCTGCGCGGACTGGAGGCCGGGGAACGACTGCGGTCACTGCGCCGTGGACGGATCGCGCCCGCCCGCCTTTGGGACATCGGATCCTCCGGCGGGCACCGCGCGCTCGGACTCGCCCCCGCCGCCATGCCGGGCGGGCCGCTGGATCTCGTCGAACTCGACACCTGCACCGTCCGAACTGCAGGCGGCGAACTCGGCCAGCTTCCCCTCACCGCCACCGCCGCCGACGTGCGACGTACCCTGGTCGGCGGCACCGTCGTCGCCAACGACCACGATCAGATCGCCGACCGGCTGCGCCGCTCGGTCGACCGGCTCTTTCGGGAGACGTCGTGACGACGCAGCTGATCACAGGTATCGGCGAGCTGACCACCAACGACCCGGAGCGCGATGGCCCGCTGGGTCAAGTTGCCGATGCTGCCGTCGTGATCGAGGGTGACACCATCGCCTGGGTCGGCCGCGCCGCAGACGCCCCCGCCGCCGACCACCGCGTCGACCTCGGCGGACGCGCTGTGCTCCCCGGCTGGGTGGACTCGCACACCCACCTCATCTTCGCCGGAGACCGCTCCCGAGAGTTCGTGCGCCGCATGGCCGGCCTCCCCTACGAGGCGGGAGGCATCCGCACCACCGTCCGAGCCACCACGGACGCGACCGACGACGAGTTGCGGGCGACGCTGGCGGCACGACGAGCCGAGGCCGGCGCGCATGGCACCACCTGGATGGAGGTCAAGACCGGCTACGGGCTCGACGTCCCCCACGAGACACGGCTCGCACGCCTGGCCGCCGAGCAGACCCCCGACGTCACGTTCCTCGGAGCTCACGTCGTCCCCGCCGGGATGTGCGCCGATGACTACGTCGCGCTGGTCACGGGCGACATGCTCACCGCCGTGCAACCCTACGTGCGCTGGATCGACGTGTTCTGCGAGACGGGCGCGTTCACCGCCGACCAGACCCGCGCCGTGCTCGACGCGGGACGGGCCGCCGGGCTCGGCCTCCGCGTGCACGGCAACCAACTTGGCATCGGCGACGGCGTGCAGATCGCGGTAGAGTTCGGCGCCGCATCCGTCGACCACTGCAACCACCTCACCGTCCGAGACGTCGAAGCGCTCGGTTCGTCGACGACCGTTGCCACTCTCCTGCCGGCGTGCGACCTCAGCACTCGCGAACCCTTCCCACCCGCACGAGAACTCCTCGCCGCAGGAGCGACCATTGCGCTCGCGAGCAACGGGAACCCTGGAACGTCGAACACGACGTCGATGGCGTTCTGCGTCGCCACCGCTGTCCTGCAGATGCGCCTGACGATCGAGGAAGCCGTCTGGGCGGCCACCGCCGGAGGCGCGCGAGCACTGCGCCGCGAGAATCGAATCGGCGCGATCATCCCCGGACACCGCGCCGACCTCCACGCCCTCGACGCTCCATCGATCGCGCACCTGGCCTACCGCCCCGGCATGGACCTCACCCACCTCGTGTGGGAAGGCGGACGCGTGCACGACCCTCACGTCTGCGCGAGTGAGTTCGGGCAGCGCGCCGGCGGCTAACCTCGTGGAGGCATTCTCGATTGTCAAGCGATTCGCCCAGACGCCGGCCAATCGGTGGCCCAACGGGGCCGGTGTGACGAGTGAGCTTCTCGGCTTCGCGGAAACCGCATCCCTCACTCCGTTTGCGCCGCGGTGGCGTCTGAGCGTCGCCCAGCTCATCGAGCCTGCGGTCTTTTCCGAGTTGCCGGGCATCTGGCGCACGCTTCTTCCCGTCGGGGCGGCGGTTCGTCTGGAGGTCGGCGGTGTCGTCCACGAGGTCGCGGACGGGTCGCCTCTCGAGTTCGATGGCGGGATCTCGACCCGGCTCGTCGCCTTGTCTGTACCTTGCTACGCGGTGAACCTCATGGTGGAGGCACTTCCGCGGCGTGCGGAGGTTCGGTTGACACGCGGGGCCCTGGACGCGACGGCTCTGGTCGCCGTTGCGTTGCGCACCGGCGCGCGCTGCGGCGCGTTTGACCTGGTTGCGCCTGTGCCCGACAGCTGGCCGGGCGCGAGGGAAGAAGCGTGGGCGATCGTGCGTGTGGGCCAGCCCGCGGCCCAGTGACGTCAGTCCTTCCGCAGGGCCGCGGCTACACCTCCGCTCCGCTGACGGCCACCGGCACGGTCGTGAAGGCCGGATCGTGCATCGGGTTCACAGAGGGAGCCGGGACCGACGTGAAGAGTTTGTCGGCGACATTGAACGACGCGCTCCGCGGAACTGATGTTGTCGAGCATCGTCGCCGCGAGTCCTGATTGACAGGCTCTACGCGTCACCGCGGATCGATGCATTCGCGGCCGTCGGTTACGTTCGAGACCTGAGCGGCAACTACCTGGTTGAGAGGGTGTGACGAGCGGAAGGGTCGAGCATGTCAGAGAACGCGGAATCGTTCGGCGTGCTGTTCCGTGGCCTCTACAACGACGTCCTGCGATTCATGGAACGTCGCGTCGCCGATCGTGAGGATGCCGCCGAGCTCGCGGCAGACGTGTTCCGCGTCGCGTGGCAGAAGTACGACCCACAGCAGGAGACCTCACGGTCGTGGCTGTTCGCCGTGGCCAGGAACACCATCCTCGACTATTACCGGCGCACCGGGCGCCGGGACGCCGCGACGCAGCGCCTGATCGCGCAGACCGCCACCGATCAGGGCGGACGCGACCCGGCTGAGGGAGACGATCACCCGGTCACCGAGGCACTGGCACTGCTGCCCGAACACATGCAGGAGATCTTGCGTCTGCGCTACTGGGAAGGGCTCGACATCGGCGAGATCGCCACCGTCCTGGGAATCACCACCCCTACGGCACGGGTGCGCCTGCACAGGGCACGCTCTCGCGTCCGTGAGCTGCTCCCCGCCTACCTCAATCACAAGGAAGACGCATGATGGACAACATCGCCATCTTGCTCGCGGAGGCCGACCCCGCGACCACACCCCGCGACGCGCCCCTGCCGCAGGAGGCGCTGGATCTTCTGGCGCGAATCGTGGCGACCCCGACCTCGGACACCGCCGACGATCGTGCACCGGCGGCCCGTGGCAGACAGGCATGGTTCCGGGCTCCGCGCCTGGCGATCGGGGCAAGCGTCGCGGCCGTGCTGCTGATCGTCGCCGTGTTCGCTGTGTCTCAGCTCAGCCCGTTCCGTGGCGTGCAGAACGCCACCGACTACCCCTGGTACGGGACCGTGTCGCAGCTGGTCGACGCGTCGGACGCGATCGTCGTCGGCCGGGTGCTCAGTGAACGAGAAGAGGTCATCGACGGGATCGACTACTCCGTCGTGACAGTGCAGGTCGACGCTGTCGCACAGGGGCATCTACGACCGGGAGAGTCGGTCGACGTGAAGTATCCGCTGTCCGAGTCCACGCCGGTCGGCCTCAAGCCGGGAGACACCACGATCCTGTTCCTCGCGGTCCACGCCGATTCGCCCGCGTCGCTGCTCAACCCTGTCCAGGCCAGCTACCTCATCACCGACGGCGGCATCGACACGAACCCGGACAACCCGATCCGCCTCTCACGAGACATCCTCGATCAGCTCGGTATCGCGGGATGAGACGACAGCTGTCGAGGACCACGCTTTCCCCGGCTTGGGGAGAAGGAAACAGGAAGAAGGTGCACCCTGTACACGCCGCAGACCTACGACATCAACGACGTCAACTCGTTCTACTGAGAAGGGGGTCACGAACATGAACAACATCAAGACAGGCATCACCGGACTCGTGATCGCGGCGACCGCGGTCCTCGCCCTGGCCGCGTGCAGCAGCACCAACCCCACTGTCGCGCTGGAGCCCGACTACCCCGCATACGAGAGCGTGGAAGCCCTCAGCGCGGAAGCGAGCCTCGTCGTCGAAGTCGTCATCGGCGACTCGACCGATGACGTCCTCGCCCCCAGCTACGAAGGAGACGACCCGGCCAGCAACCCGCTGGCGGGCACCAGCGAGAAGCCCGACCCGGAGGAGGGCGCCGTCCCTATCACGGTCTACGACGCCACCGTCCAGACGGTCTACCGCGGGGACGTCAAGACCGGAGACCTCATCCAGGTCAAGCAGCTGGGCGGCACCATCGACGGGACCGACTACACCGTCGATGGAACCACCCCGCTCGTGAAGGGAGACACCGTCCTGCTGTTCCTGGCCACCTACCCCGACAGCGCCGCATCCATCCTGGGAGGCGACGCCGGCTACTTCATCTCGGAAGGAGACAGCTACGTGTCCGTCGGGTACGACAAGCTGACCGCCACGGCTGAAGAGCTGCGCGCGCTGTAACACAAGCAGCACCACACCGATGGCGCCGCCCGCACCGACCCGCCGGGCGGTGCCATCGGCACAGGGATCGTTGATGTCGCGCATCGATGAGCGATTCTGGCCCCCGAGTGGGATCGAGCGGTACGAGGCCGGTCAGGTGACGCGGTAGGCGCGGTAGCGCACGGTGCTCGCCTCGCGGACGCACGAGGCGACGAACAGCGAGTCCTGCAGGTGGGCCAGGCGCGGGGAGGCCGTCTCGATCGACACCGTCGTGCGGAAGTAGTAGGCGCCCGGGTCGACCGGCTCGCCGCGGCCGAGCGCGGCCAGCACGTCGGCGGGGCCGGCGCGCACGCCCTGCACCTGCAGGTACAGGCGGTCGCCGTCGGCCGCGACGGCGCTGTAGCGCCCGTCGATCTCCATCGCCCCGTCGGCGCGCACGCGCTGCCAGTCGGCGCCGCCGGGCTCGATCCGCAGGGCGAGGCCGCCGAGCGCGCCGGCATCCTCGATCGTCCCGCCGAGGATCGCGATCACCCGGCGGTGCCCGACGCGGGTGACCCCGTGGTCGGTGACGGGGGCGAGGTCGACGGCGACGTCGAAGGCGGGCTCGAGCGCGGGCACGGCGGGGATCATGCGGGCACCGTCAGAGACGAGCGCTGGTTCAGGGCGTCGGGGTGGAACCCCGCGGCGAGCTTGTAGTCGGCCGCGATCTGCTCGAGCTCGGCGGCGGGGATGACGTCGTGGATGTCGGCGAACCCCTGCGGAGCGCGCTCGCGGGCGAGGAGCATGACCTTCTCGGGCCCGGTCTGCCGGGTCAGCTCCAGCAGCCTCGCCGTCGCCGGGCGGCGGATCTCGTCGTACCGTTCGAGCGCGCCCTCGATCGTCGGCGCGGTCGCGAGCTGGTAGGCGAGGGTGCGGGCGTCCAGGATCGCCTGCGACCCGCCGTTCGACCCGTTCGGATACATGGCGTGGGCGGCGTCGCCGAGCAGGGTCGTGCGCCCGAAGCTCCAGCGGGGGAGCGCATCGCGATCGACCATGGGGTACTCCAGGATCTCGTCGGCCGCGGCGATCGCCGCGGGCACGTCGAGCCAGTCGTACCGCCAGTCGCGAAACAGCTCGGCGATCGGCGCCGCGTCGACGGCGCGGTTCCAATCGGCATCCGCAGCGCCCTGTCCGCGTCGCTCCGCGATGAAGTTGAGCCGCTGCAGACCGTCGGGCCGCGCCGCCTCGAGCGGGTAGGCGACGAACTTCTGCTCGCCGTCGCCGGCCATGATCATGGTGCGACCGTCGAGGAACGGTGGCACGAGCGCGGTGCCGCGCCACAGCGTCAGCCCGCTCCACACCGGGTCGCCGTCGTCGGGATAGCGCAGCGCCCGGAGGGCGGAATGGATGCCGTCGGCACCCACGAGCACGTCGGCCTCGGTCTCGATCTGCCCGTCACCGGTCGCGAACCGCGCCGTCACGCCGTCGGGGCGGTCGTCCACGTCGACGAGGCGGTGGTCGAGGTGGATGACGTCGCCGAGCCGCTCGACGACGGCATCCCTCAGCATCAGCTGCAGCCGACCGCGGTGCACCGACAGCTGGGGCCAGGCGTAGCCGGCGTCGCGCCCGCGCGGCTCGCTCCAGATCGGCTGCCCGAACCGGTTGAAGTACGCGAGCGTCGACGGCGCGACCCCGAGCGCCGCCACGCGATCGGCCAGGCCGAGCTCGGTGAGCTCGCGCATCGCGTGCGGCAGGAGGTTGAGGCCCACGCCGAGCCCGCGCAGCCGGGGCGTGCGCTCGTGGACGCTGATGTCGTCGAACCCGGCCGCCCGCAGGCTCAGGGCGAGGGTGAGGCCGCCGATGCCGGCGCCGGCGATGGCGATGCGCATGGATGACTCCTTCGTCCGTCGGTTGCGGGTGTCCGCCGCAGACAGTTTTGCACGTGAACCGGCAGGGGCTCACCCAGGTGCAGGCCGACATCCATGGCAACGTGCTCGGCGATGTCGTCCGCGGTCGCCGACCCGCTTCTCCACGCGGTCGCCAGGTGGCACACGCCGGCTGTTCAGTTCAGATGTCGAGTGACTTCCGGGCGTCGGCCAGCAGCAGGCGCAGGTGCAGCGCGTCGGTGGGCGAGCGCTTGAAGCCGAGCGTCTCGTAGAACGTCGCCGCCTGCTCGTGCAGCGCGTGGACGAGCAGGATGCGCACGCCGATGCGGTCGGCGGCGGCGAGCGTCGACAGGATGGCATCCCGCCCATGTTCCTGTGCCCGTTTCCATAACGACAACGCCCAGACTCTTGCACTCCGCATCGGAATCGCTTATATGTCTCCCATGAGCGTCGAGTTGAAGCATCTGCGCATGCTCGACTCGATCCACCGACACGGCACGATCTCCGGGGCCGCGCGCGAGCTCGGCTGCTCGCAGCCGGCGGTCTCGCAGCAGGTCGCTTTGGTCGAGCGGATGCTCGGCACCCCCGTGCTGTTGCGCACGCGCTCCGGTGCCTCGCTCACCGAAGCGGGTCTGCTGCTGGTCCGCACCGGACGCGCCGTGCTGCCCCGCGTCGGCCAGGCGCTGACCGACATCGAGGCGATCGTCGGGCTGAGGGCCGGCCGGATCAGGCTCAGCTGCTTCCCCAGCGCCGCGGCCGTGCTGCTGCCCGACGCGTTCGCGCGGCTTCGCTCCCAGCACGGCGGCCTGTCGTTCACGATGTTCGAGCGGGAGCCGCCGGAGGCGCTCGCGATGCTTCGCAACGGCGAGTGCGATGTCGCCGTGGTCTTCGAGTACGTCTCGGACGTGCTGCCCGGCGCACAGGAGCTGCTGCCCGAGGAGCGTGCGTTCACGATCGCAGAGGAGAACGTCTTCGTCGCGCTGCCCGAGAGCCACCCGCTCACGGAGAGCAAGCTCGTCGCGCTGCGCGATCTGGCGGACGCGGACTGGATCGCGGGATGCCCAAACTGCCGGCAGCACCTGCTCCAGCTGTGCGCAACGGCGGGCTTCACGCCGAACATCTCGTTCGAGACCGACGATCACGTCGCCGTGCAGGGACTCGTCGCGGCCCGGCTGGGCGTGGCTCTGCTGCCCGAGCTCATGATCGCTGCGGGCGGAGCGTCGCGCCCCGTGTCCTTGCGCAGATGCGCGCCGGTGTCGACGCGTGTCGTGCGGATCGTCACCACGAACGGCCTGCTGACCGTCCCCGGAGTCGGGCCGACGATCGAGGCGCTCCACGAGGCCGCGAAGGCGCATGTTACGTCCCGATGACATTCGCGCCAGCTCGAGTCATAAGGTGTGCTTATCATCTGGTGAAGAATCATCACCTCGACGACGATCATCTTCGTCAAGAGCGTGACGACGACGCACCCCCACTGTCTGCTGGCACGCAGGATCCACGCGCCTGGCCGACACCGAACCCCGACCCCCCCGAGGTGGCAATCATGTCGTTGGCCCATTGGGTCTACATCGCCTGCGCGCTCGCGATCATCGTGCTGATGGTGATGCGCAAGAACATCGTCGTCCCCGCGATCGCGGGCACGTTCATCACCGTCCTCGTCTACACGGCGTCCCTCCCGGCGGCGCTCGCGTCCATCTTCAACGCGATCTCCGCGGCCGGCGTCGGCCTCTTCACGATCTTCGTGGTCGTCGCCATCGTGCGCGGACTGTTCATGTCGCTCGAGGACGTCGGCGCCGATAAGGCGATGGCCGCACCGTTCGTGCGCCTGATGAAGCGCGGGTGGGCGGCGTTCTGGGTGCTCGGCGTCGCGATGTGGCTGTTCTCGTTGCTCTTCTGGCCGACACCGGCGTTGGCGCTCGTGGGCGCCGTGCTGCTCCCCGTCGCGCTCAAGGCGGGCGTGCCGCCCATCACGGCCGCTGCGGTGATCGCCGTCGGCGGCGCGGGCATGGCCTCCTCCGACTACGTCCTGCGCGCAGGTCCAGGAATCTCCGCCGCGTCATCGGGTGCGCCGGTCGAGGTGATCGCCGACCGCGCTTTCGTGCTCGCGCTGATCGCCGGCCTCATCGCCCTGACGATCCTGTTCATCGGGTTCCTCCGCAACCGGGCCGTGACGGCGGGAGGCATCGACCTCGAGCCCGGTTCGGCGAGCTCGTTCGGCGCCGCCGGAGACGGCGGCGCGACGCTCACGCGCTCGGAGGTCGCGATCACCACGAAGTCGCGCGCCATCGCGATCATCGTCGCCGTCGTCTTCCTCCTGCTCATCGTCTACATGTTCCTGCCGCGTTTCACCGACTTCGTCCCGGACAGCCGCGGGATCGGAACGGGTCTGGTCGCGAGCGTGGCGCTGATCCTCATCATCCCGGCGACCCTCGCGGGAGGGCGCCGAGAGTGGCTCGAGCGCTCGGCCGGCTACCTGTCTCGCGGCCTCGTCTTCTCCTTCAAGGCGATGGGCGCGGTCATCCCCATTGCGGGCTTCTTCTTCCTCGGCATCTCCGAGTACTCGGCGCAGATCACGGGAGTCGAGGACGCGCCGGGCTTCCTCATCGATGCCGTCTCGCTCGCCTCGGCAGGGATCCCCGCCGACGGGCCGCTCGCCGCGATCGCCGTCTCGATCGTCGGGCTCGTGGCCGGTCTGGACGGGTCCGGCTTCGCCAACCTGCCGCTCACGGGCGGCCTTGCGCAGGGCCTCGCCGCCGGCTCCGTGAACGATGCGGCGACGCTGGCCGCCGTGGGCCAGATGTCGACGCTGTGGTCCGGGGGCGGCGCCCTCGTGCCGTGGTCGTCGCTCGTCGCGGTCGCCAGTATCGTGGGCGTCAACGTTCTCGACGTCGCCCGTAAGACGCTCGTCCCCTCGCTCATCGCGATCCTGGTCGCAGCCGTGCTCGCGACGATCATCTTCTGATCCCGTCGTCCGTCACCCCCGTCCGCATCACACCGCCAGGAGACGTCCGTTGTACTCGCGACTGACCACCTTGACCTACGAGCCCGAGCAGGAAGAGCGTGCGCACGCGTTCTGGGAATCCGACTCCGCCAAGGTGATCGCCGGCCAGCCGGGTTTCCGGTACTCCGCGATCTTCTCGGCGTTGGAGGGCCGGCCCGGCTGCCGGGCTCTGACGGTGTGGGACTCCAAGGAGGACTTCGACCGCTTCTACGGAGGCGACCACCGCGCCATCAACGCGCCTCTGGCCGAGACCATGGACGTGGTGGGACGTGAGGCGCTCGAAGTGATCTCGACGACTGCGCCGCACCCCGGCGAGGTCCGGCTCATCCACGTGCGCATCGCTCCAGACGAGTTCGCGGGAGTGCTGGACTTCTGGCGTGGTGAGGGGCGCGACATCGTGCGCGCGCAGCCCGGCAACCTCGGCGCCTGGGCGTTGTACGACGAGGAGCTGTTCGAGCTCACACTCGTGTTCGCGTGGCGCACCCCGGAGGACGGCGAGCGCTTCCTTCGCTCCGAGGCGCACGACGTGCGGTTCGGACCGCACCTGGGGACCCGCACCGAGCGCATCTCGCTGCGGCGACTCCGGATGGCGTGAGCGGCGTGGTGCGGGCGGCCACGAAGGAGCTTGCAGACCTCCTGCGTCGACTCCTCACGGTCGACGGCGCGCGCACCGCCCTCGACCGCGAGGGCCGCGCGGCGGTGGAGCGCGCGGTGTTGTGGGCCCTCCAGGCGGAGGCGATCGGGGCGCGGCGCTTCGGGATCGCGATGGTCCTGCGCGAGCGCGCGGGCAGCGGTTCGGACGCCCCGCCCGTGGGCGCACGGCCGGGGCAGCCCTCATCCGGAGCTGTGCGCTCCCTCGACGCCGCAGCCGTGCCGGGGATCATCGCCCTGTCCCGGGCGATCGGCGCGGCCGTCGAATCCGGACGCGAGTTCGGCGTCGGCGTCGTCGGAG
>JASGDZ010000118.1:0-3080 GCA_047606835.1 Microbacterium sp.
CCCTGACGGTCACGGTTCGCCGGGCCCGAGCCGCGGTCAGGGCCCCAGGCGCAGCACGGTCGGCGACTCGCCGATCGGCAGTTCGTCGACGATGCGCACCGTGCGGGCCAGCTCGTCCACCGCCCCGATCACGGTGCCGAAGCGCTCGCGGTCGGAGCACACCGCGGTGACCGTCACGAAGTGCGTGCCGGTGTCCCACGTGTACGTGGTGAACGGGGGAGTGCGCGCGTCGGCCGGCAGCGGCATCGCGAGCCTCTCGCCGACGCCGAGCCGCGGATTGTGGAAGGGCTCGGTGTCGTCGTACTCCATCGGCATCGACGCGCGCGCGGCGCGCAGCTGGCTGGTCGCCGCCTGCACCTGCGCCATCACGACGACGAGGTCGGGATCGGCCTTGAACACCCACACGAGCACGCGGCCGTCGGCCTTGCGCATGAGGAACGGCGCCGCCTGGCTGAACGCCCACGCTGCGAAGCCGCCGCCGGGCCGCGACTCGCCGCCGAGGGCACGGCTCGCCTGGCTCAGCAGCATCCCGATCGCGGCCTTGCGGTGCCGCCGGCCGCGCAGGCCCAGCGACCCGGTGACGGGCACCCACCGCGCCGGGTCGGCGTCGGCCTGCAGTCGGGGCATCCTCCCACCCTACGACCGGCCGCCGCGCGATGCGTCGACCGATGTGACCCTCCCCACGCCCCGCCGAAGGCGCCTCGGGTACAGTGGAGGGGCCGCGTGATCTTCGCCGCGGCCGCCGCTGAGAGAGGCATCCCACCCCCTTGACTCCCCCCGCGACAACCGATGCCGGCGCGAACGCCGCGTCCGACGAGAGCCCTGAGCGCCGCCCGCTGACGGTGCTGATCGGCGCGGACACGTTCACCCCGCACGTCAACGGCGCCGCCCGCTTCGCCGAGCGCCTGGCCGCCGGCCTCGTCGAGCGCGGGCACACCGTGCACGTCTCCGCCCCGAGCGCCCAGCACCGCACCCACGGCACCTTCGTCGAGGTGATCGAGGGTCAGCCGATGACCGTGCACCGCCTGCCGGCGTGGCGCTGGCCCCCCCACGACTGGCTCACCTTCGTGATCCCGTGGATGTCGAAGCCCTATGCGCGCAGGGTGCTCGACGAGGTGAAGCCCGACGTCGTGCACATCCAGTCGCACATCATCATCGGTCGGGGCCTCACGCGCGAGGCGCGCAAGCGCGGCATCCCGGTGATCGCGACGAACCACGTGATGGCCGAGAACATCCTCGACTTCACGACGCTCCCGCCGGTGCTCGACAACATCTTCATCAGGTTCGCGTGGGCAGACGCCTCCCGCACGCTGCACCTGGCGCACGCCGTGACGACTCCCACGCGCAAGGCCGCGGACTTCCTGGAGACCACGATCGACATCCACGGCGTGATCCCGGTGAGCTGCGGCATCCGCGCGTCCGACTACACCGCCGACCTCACGCCCCGCGACGCCAACCGGCTCGTGTTCGTGGGGCGGCTCACCACCGAGAAGCAGATCGATGTGATCCTGCGGGCGATGGCGAGGCTCGACCCCGCCCTCGACGTCACGTTCGACATCGTGGGCAAGGGCGATCAGCGCCGTTCTTTGGAGCAGTTGGCCGCCCAGCTGGGCATCGGCGACCGCGTCACCTTCCACGGGCACACCTCCGACGCCCAGCTGCGCGGGCTGCTCACCCGCGCGAGCGCGTTCGTGATCGCGTCGATCGCCGAGCTGCAGTCCATCGCGACGCTGGAGGCGATGGCATCCGGTCTGCCGATCGTGGGGGCGGATGCCGTCGCGCTCCCTCACCTCATCCACGACGGCGAGAACGGCTACCTGTTCCGGCCGGGGGATGTCGACGAGCTCGCCGCGAAGCTCACGACCGTGCTCACGCAGACGCCCGAGGAGCGGCTGCGGATGCAGCGCGCGTCGCTGGAAGGCGTCGTCGTGCACGACATGGACCGCACCCTCGACACGTTCGAGGCGCTGTATCGCGGCGAGCCGCTGCCTTCCTAGGATCGAGCCGTGCACGCCGTCTTCTTCAGCGACCAGCACCTGGCCTCGCTCGGCGGCGCGCAGGTGTCGATGCGGCTGCAGCGGCGCTTCCTGGAGAAGGCGGGACACACGGTCACCGTCGTCGCGCCGGCGATGCACGGGCCGCGCGCTCGCGCGTCGGCCGGCGACCCCGCGTTCGTCGACCTGCCGTCGATCCCGATCACAGCCGACCGGGAGTACTCCTTCACGTGGCCGGGGCGTCGCACCGACCGCTTCGTCGACGCGGCGCTCGCCGCGCGGCCCGCGGTCGACGTCGTGCACGTGCAGGCCGACTTCTGGGGCGCGTTCGTCGGGCACCGCTTCGCGCGCCGGCACGGGCTGCCGGTCGTACACACGATGCACAACCGGGTCGACGTCGGGATCGAGGCGGTGTCGCCCTTCCCCGGGCTCACGTTGCGCGCGCTCAACGCATGGGAGCGGCGGATGCTCGGGGGGCTGCCCGAACGCCGGAGGAACGGGCGGATGTCGGAGCATTCGGCGCAGATGCTCCGACGATCGCGCGATGCCCCGACATCCGGTGGGCCGTCCGGTGGGACCGACGGCTGGGCGTATCTGCGGGGGCTCGCCGCGGGGGCGCGCGCCGTCACGGCGCCCTCGGGACACTTCGCACGGCGACTGGAGCGGCACGGCGTGTTCGGGCACGTCGACGTCGTGTGGAACGGCATCGACGACGACGTGCTCGACGCGCTGCTGGCCGAGGCTGAGCCGGCGGATGCCGGGGCGCCGCGCCGCGCCGGTCGCCCGCGGTTCATCTGGCTCGGCCGGATGAGCCCGGAGAAACGCCTGCTGCCCTTCCTCGAAGCGGTCGCCGAGTCGGGCATCGACGCCGACGTCGAGGTGCTCGGCGGCGGCGCGCAGCTGCGCGCCGCGCGGCGGTTCGTGCAGCGGCGGGGGCTCACGGCATCCGTCGTCTTCGGGGGACGGATGCCGTACCCCGACACCCTCCGCCGCATCGCCGCCGCCGACGCGCTCGTGCAGACCTCGATCGGCTTCGAGACGCAGGGCATGACGCCGTTCGAGGCGGCGGCGCTGGGCACCCCGTCG
>JASGDZ010000119.1:0-4181 GCA_047606835.1 Microbacterium sp.
CCGGTGAGGTCGCCCATGAGTTCCCGCAGCCCGTGAACGGCCAGTGCAGACTCCAGTGCCTCCCGATCCGGGAAGTGCCGATACGGGGCGGCCGTCGACACGCCAGCGCGACGCGCAACCGCACGCAACGAGAACGTCTCACCGGCTTCCAACATCTCCAAAGCCGTGAGCACGAGCGTCGCACGCAGATCACCGTGGTGATAGCCCGGCCTGGCCGATGTTGATCCCATCCACCCTCCATGATGTAAGCACCGCTCACATTAGCACGAATAGACACCACGCAGGTCATCAGTCCGGGTTGAGACAAATGGCGCGGAGGCGGGGATGCCGGAGGACGACACGGTCTGAGGAAAACCATCCCAGGAGCTCGCGGCCTGGGCGGACCTGAGGTCAGTGTCGCTCAATGCGTTGGTGCGTGCGCGCGTGTTGACGCCCGCCTCGTGCAGGCGCTTGCGGAGAGTCTGCACGTGCAGGCCGTGCTTCCGACCGATCTCCACCTGGGTGAGTCCGTTCGCGTAGTCCACGGCGAGCGGGAGGAGCGACTGCGACTTCTTGGGCGAAAGAAGCTGTCGTTGCGCGTGAGATCGCTTCGGGCGAGCGCGCTTCGAGTCTGCGTGACCAGCAAGGCATTCCGGTGCCGGTGTAGCGAACGCGCCTGCCTTCATGCACTCGATGAGCAGTGTCTGCTCGGGTGAGAGCTCATGGAATGCGTGGAGCAGGCTACGGAGGTCGCTGGCCGGGAACTTCAGTCGGTCCGCCTGGAGATCTGTATCGTCGTGAGGCATCCTCAACGGAACAAGGCGAAGCGCGCCGCGCAGTCGTGGTTCTTCGGCCCTGTGTCGGTGGGTCCCGAGAGGATCGAGCGCAGCAGGGCGGCCCAACGATTCTTGTGACGCTGTCACAAGAATCGTTGTGAGATGCGGGAGACGGTGCGACGACACTATCTGCGTAGGCGCGTGGCCTCGGACGGAGTGAGCCGCGGGAGTGGGATATCGAGCCCGAACCGTGAACAGATACAATGCTATGTGTACATGGCTCACGCTAGGCTGAATGCATGAACCTGGCGCTTCGCCTCTCTCCGACGGACTTGGCAGACCGTGACCGTGCCACGAAGTCCGTCCTGGCGTTCCTGCGCGAGGCCGAGATAGCAGGGGCGTCAGTGGAGCTGACCGCCGACGCACCGTCCCTCACCCCGGAAGAGGTCGCCAAGCAACTCGGCGTCTCGCGCCCGACCATCTCGCGCCGCATCAAGGCCGGAGACCTGAAGGCGATCAAGGTCGGCAACCGGAATCGCATCCCCGTCGCCGAGTTCGAACGTTTCCGTGAGGAGCATCTCGACGAGCTGGCCAGCGTGCTCGCCAACGACTTCTGAGACCAGATGACTCTGGTCTATCTGGACGCCAACGTCCTTGTCCCGTCCTACACTCGCACCCTGCTCATGATGGCCGCGCCGTTGTCGGACTTCACCGTGGCCTGGAGCCTTGCCTCGGCGGCGCAGGCCCTTCGCACCGACCGCATCGTCCAGGAGATACAGGCCGCCGGAGGCGACGTCCGCCGCATCAGCGACCTGTTCGGCATCGGCGTCGACACCGCCGCCCGCTACCTCCGAGTCCTCGACCCCGAACCAACCGAGCTTCGGAGGTGACCAGGCCCCGACCCGCACCTGCCCAGCGGGGTCAGGAGGCGGGCGTGATGGGATGGGCGGGATACTCGCGCAGGACGAGGGCCGTGCTGACCGGTCCGAAGCGGCCGACCGCGTCGATGACCTCTTCCAAACGGCCGGCGTCGCGCGCGTGCACGTCGAGGACGAAACAGTCCTCGCCGGTGACCCGGAGGATCCTGCTCACCTCCGCCAGTTTCCCGAACTGTTCCAGCGCGGCGGCGATCCGCGCGTGAGTCGTGCGAAGCCGAACCACCGCATGCGTGCTGAGCCCGACTGCCGCCGGAGCAATCCGCGCCGCATATCCAGAGATGACCCCCGCGTCCTCCAGACGGCGCAATCGAGCGGAAGCAGCAGGCTGAGAGAGGTGAACGCGGGCAGCGAGCTCGGTCACGGACAGGCGGCCTTCCTCCTGGAGGATACGGATCATCTCCCGGTCGATGTCATCCAATGACCCCAAAGCGAACATCGCCCCCTACCTATGATCCATCGGTTCCGATCGACGCTGTGATGGAAATATTGTCCAACTCGGAGAGCATGGGGGCAATGTCTCTACCTCCGACAAGGACTCCAATGTCCCACCGCCTGCCTGCTTCCGTCTCGGAGCGCATCTGTCGCCGGAGGGCGGCATGCTGAGCGCGATCGCCGGTTTCGCCGTCATCGCACTGGTCGTCGTTCTCATGCCGGGCGCCGATACGATCCTCGTCCTCCGCACCAGCTTGCGCGATGGCGCTCGCGCCGGGATCATCACCGCGTCGGGGATCGTCTGCGGCCCCGTCATCTGGGGCGCACTGGCCGGTCTCGGAGCGGCCCTCGTGCTCAGCCAGGACCCGCTTCTCTACAGCGCCGTGGCTGCGGCGGGGGGTCTCTACCTGGCCTACCTCGCCTACCGGACGTTCCTCTCCGCGCGCTCCACCTGGAGATCAGCCGTCACCGTGATCCCTGACGCCACAGCGACGGCACCATCATCCCGCCGCTCGATGACCTACTTCTTCACCGGCCTGATGACGAACCTCCTGAACCCGAAGATCGGCGCCTTCTACCTCTCCGTGATGCCCGGCCTGTTCATCGGCCAGCAGATCACGGCATGGCTCGGAGCGCTTCTCGGCGCGATCCACGCCGTCCTCGGCCTCGCATTCCTCAGCGGCGTCGCCGCGCTCTCCGGTCTTGCCCGGAAGTATCTGACCCAGCCGAGGGTCCAGGCCGTCATCGAGATGATCTGCGGGCTCTGCCTACTCGGGTTCGGCGCGCTCGTCGTCGTCGAGGCCGTCATCCACTCGGGACTCATCGGCTGCGCCGTGCCGTGCGCAACGGACGGTCGGCCTCGTCTCCCTGGAGGAAGACCACGTTGATCCACCGCGACGGCACGGCCTCTTCGACGGCCGGTTCGGGATGCCGCGCGATCCGCCCCGCAGCCACGAACCCTTCCGCGAGCCGGGCGTAGGCGTGATCCACCAGCTGCGCAGACTGCCGCAGCTCCTCCGCCGTCGCGAGGGCCAGGTCACCGATCGCCCCGTACATCTGCGCGGGCTGATCGGACGTGCGGATCGCGTCCGCGATATCCCGCAGAGCCTCGGACGCCTCCGCAGCGTCGGCGGTGGAATCGAAGAACGTGGGCATCATGGACCTCCTGGCGTCGTGTGTCAAAGAGGTGCGCCGCGGGAACATCGCAGGTGCGTGTCGGTGCCAGCCGGGACACTTGAGGCATGAATGAGGTTCATGACGGTCTGGAGGTCGTCGCGTTCGAGAATGTCGCCCGACTGCGGGCATGGCTCGAAGAAGTGGGCACCACGCATCCCGGCGTTTGGGTGCGGCTGCAGCGGGCGAAGTCAACTCGACCGAGCGTGACCTTCCACGATCTCCTCGTCGAAGGCATCGCCTACGGGTGGAGCGAGAGCACGCGCCATGCCTACGACGACCAGTCCTACCTCCAGCGCTTCTCGCCGAGACGAGCGCGCGGGACAGCATCTGAGCGCAACCGGCGCATCGCCGACAAGCTGGAAGAGGCGGGGCGTATGACCGCTGCCGGACGCTCTGCACTCGGTCTCTGAATCACGCGCCCTGCGACACGGCAACAAGCACCAAAGCGGTCGCGGAGCACCAGGCGGCTCTCGGGCTTGACGTGCTCATGGATCACGGATGGACCGAGTGACCTTCGACAGCGTCATCACCGCGCCGACGATGGTGAGCAGATCGAACACGGTGGGCTTCCTTGGCGAGCGGCGGCCCGCCCACGGGATGGGCTGCCGTCGTTGGAGCAAGACCTGCTCGCCCGAGTGTCAGCACTGATCGATAGCGCTCGCGACTCGACCGTGTCCTACGCGAACGCAACGTTGACGATGACCTACTGGCAGATCGGGTCACACGAATTGACCGTGCGCTACGGCAAGCGGCGGAGCGGATCCGCGTCCCGGCAGGAGCAGCTGACAGGAGCAGCCCACGCAGAACATAGGCGATCCATCGGAAGCACGCCTACCGTTCCCGTATGACGAGTGCCTCCGACGGCGCGGACTCCGGGAAC
>JASGDZ010000120.1:0-3123 GCA_047606835.1 Microbacterium sp.
CCCGGGCCCTCCTCGCCCAGCTCGCCCCGGCGCTGAAGCGGCCGGCGCCGCGTCCGCCCGGCGCGGTCGTGCTGGAGTCGCTCGGCGGCGACCCCGCCGCCGAGTGCGTGCGGGAAGCGCTGGAGACGGCGGGGCTCGACGTCGACGTCGTGGACGGGCGCGACCGGGTGCCCCGGAGCGACGACCGCCGGCTCCCCCGCGTGCTGGTGGCCCACCACGCGCTGCGGCCCGACCGGGGCGTGGCCGCGCTGCGCGACGACGCCCCGCACCTGCCGATCGTGTTCACGGGCGGCGGAGTGGAGATCGGCCCGTACGTGGTGCCCGGCGAGACGGCGTGCCTCGTGTGCCTGCAGACGCATCGCCGGGACGCGGATGCCGCGTGGCCGCTGCTGCTGTCGCAGCTGCTCGCCCGCGAGCCGGCGCCGGTGCGCCGCGACCTCGCGTTCGAGGCGGGTCAGCTCGCCGCGCGGATCATCGCCGGCCAGGGGCCGCGGGCGGGGGCGCCGCGCGGCGGCTCGTCGATCCGGCACGCGCACTCGGTGACGCTGTCCGCCGCGTCGACCCGCCGGGTGTGGCGGACCCACGCGCCGCATCCAGAGTGCTGGTGCCGATCTCCGCAAGAAACCGCGACGGCGCCCGCGGCGTGCGCCCCTGTCCCCGCGACCACGTCAGCGCGAGGGTGCGCGCAGCCCGCGTGATCCCGACGTAGGCGAGTCGGCGCTCCTCGTCGATCTCGTCGAACGTCGTGGCGTACGAGATGGGCAGCAGTCCCTCCGCGAGCCCCGCGATGTGCACGTGCGACCACTCCAGCCCCTTGGCCGCGTGCAGGGTCGCCAGCGTCACCGTCTCGCGCGCGGGCTCGTGCTGGTCCTTCGCGCGCTCCAGCAGCCCGTCGGCGAACGCACGCAGCGTGATGCCCGCCGGCGCGGACTCGGCCAGGCGCAGCAGCGCCGCCCTGGCCTCCCACGCATCGCGCAGCGCGCCGCCCGCGGGGGGCGGGGCGTCGGTGAAGCCGAGGGAGCGCAGCACGTCGCGCACCGTGTCGAGGAACGTCGTCTCCACGGGCGCCACCGCCGCCGCGCGCAGCGCCATGACGGCCTGGCGCACCTCGGGCAGGTCGAAGAACCGGGTGCCGCCGAGCACGGTCGCCGCGACCCCGCGCTCGGCGAGCGCCCGCTGGAGCGGGCCGGACTGGGCGTGCGCGCGGTACAGCACGGCGATCTCGCCCGGGCGGATGCCTGCGGCCACCTGGGCCGCGACCGCGGCGGCGACGGCCTCGGCCTCGGCCGCGTCGTCGACGTGCTCTGCGACGGTCGGGCACGGTGACATCGCCTCGCCGGCGGCGCAGCGCAGCGCGAGCGCACCTGGCCGGTCGCGCATGAGCGCGTTCGCGACGTCGAGGATCGCGGCATCCGACCGGTAGTTCGTCTCGAGTCTCACGACGCGGCCGTTCGGGTGCCGGTCGGCGAACTCGAGCAGGAACCGGGGGTCGGCCCCCGCGAACGAGTAGATCGTCTGGCTGGCGTCGCCGACCACGCACACGTCGCCGCGGTCGCCGAGCCACAGCTCCAGCAGGCGGTGCTGCAGCGGCGAGACGTCCTGGAACTCGTCCACCGTGAAGTGCCGGTACTGCTCCCGCACGGCCTGCGCGACGCGCGGCTCGGCCTCCAGCATGCCCGCGCAGGCGAGCAGCACGTCTTCGAAGTCGAGCTGCCGGCGCTCGTCCTTGAGCCGTTCGTAGGCGCGCTGCAGGTCGGCGACGGCGTCGACGGGCAGCGGACCGATGCCGTCCGGCCGCGCCCGCACGTACTGGTCGATCGAGCGCATCGTGACCTTGCGCCACTCGATGCCGCTCGCGACGTCGCGCAGGGTCGCCGTGTCGGGCCGCAGCCCCAGCCCGTCGGCGGCGTGGGCCAGCATCCGCACCTTGTTGTCGATGAGCGAGGGCGCCGAGTCGCCCGCGAGCGTCGG
This sequence comes from Microbacterium sp., assembly GCA_047606835.1. GTDB lineage: Bacteria > Actinomycetota > Actinomycetes > Actinomycetales > Microbacteriaceae > Microbacterium. The sequence continues at coordinate 1,972 of JASGDZ010000120.1, forward strand.
CCAGAAGTAGTTGAGCTGGGCGAGCGCGGCGGCGTGGAACGTGCGCGCGGCGACGCCGGAGACGCCGAGTGCGCGCAGCCGCCCGCGCAGCTCCCCCGCCGCCTTGGTGGTGAACGTCACCGCCATCACGCGCGCGGGCGTGTACGCGCCGGTGTCGACGCCGTGCGCGATGCGGTGCGTGATGACGCGGGTCTTGCCCGTGCCGGCGCCCGCGAGCACGCACACCGGGCCGCGAAGCGTCGTCGCCGCCGACAGCTGCTGCTCGTCGAGTCCGGAGAGCGGATCCGCCCGCGCGGGGCGGTCAGCCGTCACGGGCCTCGGCCCACTCGCGGATGAGGGCGTGCGCGATGGACGCCGCGCCGGGCAGCCTGACCTCCGACTCGCCGTCGAACGCCGCGCGCAGCTGTGCGCGCGTGAACCAGCGCACCTGCACGATCTCCTCGCCGTCGGGCCGCGCGGCGTCGTCGTCTTCCGCGCGGGCCCAGAACCCGAGCATGAGCGAGCGCGGATACGGCCACGCCTGCGACCCGCGGTACGACACGCGCGCCACGCGGATGCCGGACTCCTCCTCGACCTCGCGCGCCACCGCGGCCTCCAGCGACTCGCCGGCCTCGACGAACCCCGCGAAGCACGAATAGCGGTCCTGCCCCCACAGCGCGTTCGATCCGAGCAGCAGCCGCTCGCCGTCGGCGCTTTCCACCGCGACGATCACCGCCGGGTCGGTGCGCGGGAAGTGCTCCCTGCCGCATGCCGGGCAGCGACGCGACCAGCCGGCGTTCTCGACGTCGGCGAGCGCGCCGCACGCGGGGCAGCACGGCGCCTCCAGCAGCCACCGCCCAAGCGACAGCGCCTCGACGAAGGCGCCGGCCTCCTGCTCCGGCAACGCGCCGCCGATCTCCCGCAGCGACGCCCAGCGGTCGGGCGCGGGGAACGGTTCCGGCGCATCCGCGGCGAACGCGGCGCACAGCACCGCCGTGTCGCCGTCGCGGCCCAGGAACGCCCACGCGGCACCGCCAGGCACGTCTCCGGGCGCGACGAGGTGGAGGGCGCCGTCGCCCACCGGCGCGGTGTCGCCGCGCACCACGAGCACCCGGGCGGCCGGGTCGCGGCGCAGCTCGTCGACGAGGCCCGGGGCGGCACGCTCGGCGGCGG
>JASGDZ010000121.1:0-8182 GCA_047606835.1 Microbacterium sp.
CCGCACGCGCGCTGGACGGGCTGCCCGAGGCGAGCCCGCACGTGGCCGCGGCGCGCGTCGCGGTTCTGCTCGGGGCGGAGCGCGATCGCGAAGCGCTGCGCCGGGCCCGGGCGCTCCTGGACGCGCCGGGCCACACGCTGCGCACGCGCGCGCACGTGCAGACGCTGGGCGCGGTGGCGGCGCTGCGCGAGGGCGAGCCCGAGCAGGCGTGGGCGTGGCTTAACGACGCCGCGCTGGCGTGGGAGAGATACGGCCCCAGGCTGCACGTGGCGCTGCTCGCGCCGCGCGATCGTCGGCGGCTGTTTGACTTCGCCGTCGAGCGGGGCTCGGCATCCCTCCAGCGCTATCTCGACGTCCCGCTCTCGGACGCCAGGTCGAGCTTCGCCACGGCGAGCCTGACCCCGCGCGAGCGCGTGGTGCTCGCTGAGCTCGCCGTGCACGACAGCATCCGGGAGATCGCGGGTGTCCTCGTCGTCTCTCCGCACACGGTCAAGACGCAGCTGCAGGGGCTGTACCGCAAGCTCGGCGTCACGTCTCGGGCGTCGGCGCTCGCGGTGGCCCGCGAGCTCGGCCTGCTCGACGCGCCCCGCGCGGACGCCTGACCCGCTTCCCGCGTGCGGTGCGAGGTCGACAAGACGATACCGCGATCCACGGACTAGTCCCCCGGTGAAGTACGCCTATGCCGGGATGAACTCCGCCCGGAACGGCTGACAGCACACTCATAGGCCCGCCAAAGTGGATGTCCGGGAGAGACCTGCTATGACGCCCTCGTTCGCGGGGCGATCGCGGCCCCGAGAGCGAGGTGCCGTGCGCAGCACGAAGTGCCGTGCGAGAGGCTCCCCCGCGTTCACGGAGAGAGAAGAATGTCGCATACTGCCGCGCGCGCCGGACACCGCGCAAGATACGTCGTCGCACTGCTGAGCGCTTTCGCGCTCGCGGTCTTGGGGCTGTGGGCGGGCCAGGCCCCCGCGCACGCGGACACGCCGCCCGGAGTGACCACGTCGGTGCTCCTCAACGGCAGCCCGATCGAGGAGGGCGCCGAACTGCACACCGGCGACGCGCTCAAGCTGCGGGTGCAGTACACGTCGGACGCGGTCGGGCAGGAGCTGGTCATCACTCTGGGCGCGGGCGTCTCGGTGTCCAGCACGTTCCCGAACAACGAGGCGGTGGAGTCCTTCACCACGACCGACACCGGCGTGATCGTGAAGTTCAAGGACCCGTGGCCCGACATCGCGCAGGGCATCCTCGATCTCGACCTCATCGTCGACCCGGTCGACACGACGACGTCGGGGACGCTCTCGTGGAGCGACGGCACCGAGCACTCCGTCCCTGTGGTGTTCGTCAAGGACGGCGACTCGCACGAGGACGTGGAAGACGGCGTCGCCAAGGCCGTCTCGCCGGGCAACCTCGACAGCTACGTGTTGACGGACGAGGACGGCAACTACCTGGGCATCGACTCCGACATCCTGGATCAGGACCTCACCTACACGCTGACGATCAGCACGCCGGACGGCGCCACGCGCGCCGACGGGTACGCCGTCTCCGACCTCCTTCCGGACGGCTTCGCCTACGTCACGCCGCTCACCGTCACGGCGACCGAGACGACGTGGGACGAGAACGGCTACAACGCCGTCGAGGGCTCCCGCAGCTTCGTGGTCGACGAGTCGACCGCGGACAGCTTCGAGGGCCACGTCGTCGGCGACCTCGTGGGCCCGTCGGTGCTCACGCTCACCTACACGGTGCGCGTCGACGACATCGACGCGCTCGACGCCGCCCTGCAGGCGGCGTTCGAGGCGCGCAACGGCGCACCCGGCAACTACCAGATCACCCCCACGAACACCGCGACCTTCGGCGACGACGACGAGACGGCGACCGCCAGCGTGCGTCTGCGCGGCACGGTGTCCGGGCCGTGCCCGTCGTGCAACGGCGACTTCGCCAAGAGCGGGGACCTCACGACGGTCACGTCGCTGACGGAGGATGACGGCACGCTCCTCGAGCCCGTCGACATCGCCTACACGCTGCGTGCGAACCTCGCGCAGTGGGACGGGCACAGCGACAACTACACGCTGAACGACAACGTGGTCATCCAGGACGACCTGATCGACCAGGCGAGCTGGACGACCGGCACCGGCTTCCTCACGGTGACCGGCAGCGGACCGATCACGTCCCTCACCGAGGCGGCGTCCTGCCCCGACTCCGCCGCAGAGTTCGCGGACGACGAGTTCGTCGGCCAGTACTGCGTCAACGGGCAGACGCTGCTCATCAACGTCGGCAAGGACAACACGACCGACATCACGATCGTCGCGCAGGCGCAGCTGACCACGGTCGACGGGCTGCCGACGGTCGACGGCGTCGAGGACGGCACCCGCTACCGGGTGCGCAACACGGCGACGTACACGTGGGGCAGCTCGAGCCACACGACGCCGAACGTCGACGGATTCGTCGTCGTCCCCGACGCGAGCGGCGAGCCCGTCGAGGACTCCTCCGCGTTCGCGAAGACGGCGGCGGAGTCGCTGTCGGCCGTGGTGAACGAGCCGCTGGAGGTGCCGTACGTGTTCCGGGTCGACACGAAGCTCACGGGCGTTCCCGCCGCGAGCACCACGATCGTGGACTACGTCGACGTGCGCTACTTCGACATCGACTCGGATCTCGGCAACGTGACCGTCTCCGGCACCTACACCGGGGGCGTGAGCCTCGACGCGGACGACTTCGTCCTCACCTTCGAGAACGAAGAGCTCACGATCGTGCTCAGCGACACGGGCAAGGCCAAGGTCACCGCGGCGAACGGCGTGCTGACCGTGAACCTCACGCTCACGACATTCGCCTTCGACGGCAAGGAGACGATCGACATCACCAACCGGGCGGTCCTGTCCGGCGAGTCGGGCGACCCGCTCTTCGTCTCCGAGGTGGAGACGCAGGGCAGCTCCTACGGCGCCGAGTCGGAGACGCGCAAGCACGTCTACGACCGCGTGACCAACGGGGGCGAGTGGACGCAGCTGCTGATCGACTCCGGTGAGGAGGAGGATCCCATCTACGTCTACCGGCTGCAGTTCATCGGGCACCCCGGGTTCGGCGGCGTCGCGATCGAGCCTGAGACGGACGTGCTGCCGGCCGAGCTGGAGTTCGTCGGCTTCGTCTCCGAGACCGCCAAGGCCACAGGTGACGACCCGGTAGCCGGGCCGATCGAGACCGACGAGGGCAACCTCGTGGCGAGCTTCGACGCCACCGCGGGCCCGAGCGGCACGATCACGCTGACCCAGCAGTCCGGGACGACGTTCCCCGACGGCGCGACGGCGAACGTGTACTTCGCGGCGCGCCTGATCGACGACAGCGAGCTGGTGATCAACGACTTCGGCATCTCCAGCACCACGATCGTGCCGACCGCCCCGAGCATCGACATCGAGAAGTGGATCGACGAGGGCGCCGCCCCCGAGTATGACGAGGACGGCGCGCTCACGAACGACGGGTACGACGGCGACTACGACGCGGCGTCGGGCAAGGTGCTCACCGCCGGCCAGGCCGAGACGATCCGCTTCACGGTGTCGAACGACGGCCCGGAGGCCCTGATCGACGTGGCCGTGTCGGACGCGCTCGACTCCGGCACGGGCGAGATCTCCGGTCTGGTCTGCACGTTCCCGGACGGGACGACCGGAACGGAGTGGGACGGGCCGTTCGAGCCAGGGACCCAGTTCGAGTGCGTGGGGACGCTCCCCGCGCTGGAGGCCGGTCAGTCGCACAGCGACACCGCCACGGTGACGGGCACCGGCGCGCTCAGCGGCATCGAGGTCGGCGACGCCGACGAGTGGCACGGCAGCGTCGCAGCCGAGAGCGCGCTGGCGACGACCGGCGGGCAGATCGCGGCGGGTGCCATCCTGTTCGGCGTGCTCGGCGTCCTGGGTGGAGGAGCGCTGCTGCTGCTGAGCAGGGCCCGGCGTCAGCGGGTCTGATCACACCGCCGGACCGAGCCCCCCAGGCATTCGTCTTCCTGATGCCTGGGGGGCTCGGCGCCGCCTCCCAGCCGCCGCGGATACACTCGCTCGCATGGCGGTGCAGCGCAACACGTGGCAGCGCGAGCGCGTGCGGGAGGCCCTCGCCGGCGCCCGCGGATTCGTGAGCGCACAGGCGCTGCACGCGACCCTGCGCGAGGAGAACACGGGCATCGGCCTGGCCACCGTGTACCGCGCGCTCTCGGGGCTCGCGGCGCAGGGCGAGGCCGACTCGCTGCAGAGCCCCGACGGCGAGGCGCTCTACCGCGCGTGCCGCACGCCCGGGCACCACCACCACCTCATCTGCCGTGCGTGCGGCCTCACGGTCGAGATCGAGGCCACCGACGTGGAGCACTGGGCGCACCGCACCGCGACCCTCCACGGCTTCACCGAGGCCGAGCACATCGTCGACATCTTCGGGCTGTGCACGTCGTGCGCGCGCCGGGTGGCCGCCGTGCGCGACGAGGCCGGGGTCGGCGAGCGTGGCGACCACTGACGTGCGGGCGCGCGGCACGCAGCGTGCCCGCCGGAGCGCCCCGTGGCCCGCGCTCGGGGCCGGCGCCCTCGCGATCGCGGCGCTGTTCGCGGTGGTCGCCGTCGTTCCGGGGCTGACGCCTTCCCTCCCCACGCGTGCGCAGGACGGCCTGACCCTCGCGATCAGCGTGCTCGTCGAGTCGCTGCCGTTCGTGGCGCTCGGAGTCGTGCTGTCGATCGTCGTGCAGGTGTGGGTGCCGCCGGGGGCGATCGAGAGGTGGATGCCGCGCGCGGCCTGGGGGCGACGGGCGGTGCTGTCGCTGCTGGGCATGGTGGTCCCCGTGTGCGAGTGCGGCAACGTGCCGTTCGCACGCGGACTGCTCATGCGCGGCTTCACGGTGTCGGAGACGCTGACGTTCCTCATCGCGGCGCCGATCGTCAACCCGATCGTGATCATCACGACGCACCAGGCGTTCGGATTCGACGACGGCGTGCTGGTCGCGCGGCTTGTCGGCGGCTACGCGATCGCGAACCTGATCGGCTGGCTGTACAGCCGGCATCCCGATCCCGACGCCCTCCTCACCGACCGCTTCCGCGACACGTGCGCCCTGGTGGGCGACGAGCCGGGGGGCCGCCTGCGCCGCAGCCTCGCGCAGTTCGTGATCGAGCTGCGCGCCGTGATGCCCGCGCTCGTGATCGGCTCGGCGCTCGCCGGAGCGGTGCAGGTGCTCGTGCCGCGCGACGCGCTGCTGGCGATCGGCTCGAACCCGGTGTACTCGATCGTCGCGATGGTCGCGCTCGCGATGATCGTCTCGATCTGCTCGAACGTCGACTCGTTCTTCGCGCTGTCGTTCGCGGCGACCTTCACGCCCGGGTCGATCGCCGCGTTCCTCCTCGTCGGACCGCTCGTGGACGTCAAGATGCTCGCGCTGCTGCGCACGACGTTCACGACGCGCGTGCTGGCCGGCATCGTGGCGACCGTGCTGCTGGCGGCGTTCGCGATCGCGGTGGGGGTGAACCTCCTTGTCTGACACGCTCCATCACGACGGGGCCCACACCGGCGCCTCGCGGCGGCGCGCGCTCGCGACGCGCTGGCTGGGCGCGGGACTGGCATCCTGCCTCGCCGTGGCGACCCTCTGGCTCGCGGTCACCGGCCGGCTCGCGCTGTACATCAGTCCGTCGTCGAACTGGTTCGCGATCACGATGGCGGTGCTGCTTCTCGCGGGCGCGCTCGCGAGCTTCCTGCTCCCGCTCGGCGCCGAGGACGACGCGCACGCCGACCACGACCACTCCCCCGCGTCCCGGCATCCCGACGACCATCGCGGGATGTCGCCGGGCGGGATCGCCGCGGTCGCAGGCGCCGCGGTCGCGACCGTCGTCGTCGTGGCGATCCTGGCGGTGCCGCCGGCATCCCTCTCCGCGCAGATCGCGGCGGAACGGGATGTCGGGGCCGCGCCCCTCTTCGGCGGCGCCGAGCTCGTCACCCTCGCGACCCAGGGCGACACGTCGGGCTTCGGGGTGGGCGACTGGGCGAGCGTCTTCGCGACGGCGCCGAACCCGGATGCCTTCGAGGGCGACGCCGTCGAGCTCACCGGGTTCGTCACCCCCGTCGGCGACGGCGCGTTCGACCTCACCCGGCTCGTGATCACGCACTGCGTCATCGACGCGCAGGTCGCGCGCGTGCGCGTCGCCACGCAGGGCTCCACGCCCGCCGAGGGCGAGTGGGTGACCGTCACCGGCACGGTGCGCTCCGCGCCCGACGGCACGCTGCAGATCGCCGCCGCCGACGTCGAGCCGATCGACGAGCCGAGCGACCCCTACGAGTACTGACCGACACCGACCCCCCCGAGCACCGCATGACGATCCAGACCACCCGCCGCGAGCGCTCCCGCGCGCGCCGGGGACGCGCCTTCGCGGGCGCCCTCTCCGTGGTGCTCGGCGTGCTCGCGGTGCTCGGCCTCGCCGGCGCGGCGGCGAGCGCGACGCAGGGCCCCCGCGTGACGCACGTGCAGGTCGATCCCGCGGCGGCGGTCCGCGCCTCCGGGTCGCGCGTCATCCTGACCACCAACCAGTCGCTGCAGTCCGTCGACCCCGCGCAGGTCGAGGTGACTCCGGCCGCGCCGTTCACGGTCGACACGTCGGGTCGCAGCGTCGGCGTGCGCTTCACGCTGCCGCTGTCCGACGACACCGAGTACACCGTGCGCATCTCCGACGTGCACGGGCTCGGCGGCGGCCCTGCGACGACGATCGCCGAGTCGTTCCGCACGCCTGCGCTCGAGGCATACCTCCTGCAGCGCGGTCAAGACGCCGACACGATCTTCCGCACCGACCTGGCGGGCGACGCGCACACGGTGTTCCAGGCGCCGCACATCGAGGACTTCCGGGCGACGAGCGGCCACCTCGTGATCTCCACCCGCGACGACGACGGGAACTCGAGGCTGCTGGTGACCGGACTCGACGGCACGGGCGAGCGCGAGCTGCCGCTGCCGGGGGAGGGCACGATCGGGTTGCTGCAGGCGGCCGACCGCGGCGAGCTGATCGGCTATACGTTCTCGGACGCGGACCTCGGCAGCGGCGGCACGCGGGAGAGCGCGCTGTACATCGCGTCCGCGAAGGAGCCGGATGCCGAGCCGACGGCGGTCGAGGTGCCCGGCACCGAGCAGCGCGTGGCCGACTGGCGGTTCGTGCCCGACACCGACAGCCTGCTCGTGCTCACGTACGACGGGCGGATGCTGCTGATCTCTGCTGATGGGGCCGATGGGGCCGGGGCCGACGGCTCCGGCGTCGCCGAGCTCGGCACCGGGATGCAGATCGACGGCATCGCCCGCGGCTCGTCTGTCGCCGTCGTGGGGCGCGCGGACGGCCTCGTGATGGTCGACCTGACCGACGGCACCGAGCAGCCGCTCCCGGAGGCGACCGGAGTGGACGGGCTGCAGGGCGTCGTCACGCCGATCCCCGGTGCGGGCGCAGGCACCGTGCGACAGTTCTACCTCGTCGACGCCGCGCCCGACGAGCAGGTCACGAACGTCTACCGCGTCGCCGACGACGGCACGGCCACGCCCGTGTTCACGGCGCCCGCGGGCGACGCCGTGATGCAGACGTGCGTGTCGCCGAGCGGCCGCTACGTCGCCGTGCTCGTCGCGCCCGACATCGTGGACAATGCGTACGACGACTACCTCATGCCGATGCCGGGCACGCTGCACACGCACGTCGTGGAGCTCAGCGACGGGCACGAGGTCGTGAACCTGGAAGGCTTCGACCTGTCGTGGTGCCTGACTCCGCCGCCGCTGTCGCAGTGAGCCCCGCGGGTGGCGGGGAGTTCGTCCCCGCCACCCGCTCCGCGCTGGCGGGGCTCCCGGTCGACGTCGCCCCGCTCCTGCTCACAGCGCTGCTGCACACCGACGTCGACGGCGCACCGGTGGTGCTGCGCATCACCGAGGTCGAGGCGTACCACGGGCTCGGAACCGGCCCGGTGCCCGATCTCGGCTCGCACGCGCGGATGGGTCGCACCGCGCGCAACGCCACGATGTGGGGCGAGCCGGGGCGCCTCTACGTGTACCTCAGCCACGGGATCCACTCGTGCGTCAACGTCGTGTGCGGACCCGATTCGGTCGCCGGCGCGGTGCTGCTGCGCGCGGGGGAGGTCGTCGAGGGGACGGATGCCGCGTTCGCGCGGCGTCCCGCGGCGCGCTGCGCGCGCGACCTCGCGCGCGGCCCCGGCC
>JASGDZ010000122.1:0-4149 GCA_047606835.1 Microbacterium sp.
ACCCGCGCACAGACACGACCGAAGATCCTCGACCGCGACCCGGCCGCATGGATCAACCAACCACCAGCCGACGAGATACAACTCGCCGCCTAACACCCACCGGCCTCACCCGCCTTGACAAATTCCGGGGCGATGACGGTCGTTGCGCTCCTGATCGTTGCACTCTTGCCTTCGGCGCCTGCGTCCGCCTATGTCAACGACACGTTGACCGCCTGCCCCGTCAACAACGACATTCGTTGGCACTTCGATTCCGGCTTCCCTTCGGCGAAGAAGGACGCGGTCCGAGATGCTTTCGACACGATCGAAGGGGCACTGGACTACGACGGGACACCGCTCGTCGACATCACAGAAACGAGCATTTCACCATCCCTCACGGTCTACATCAACGATGACGCGCCGCTCGGGAGCTATGGGTTCGCGGTCTGCGGGATCAGTATGTGGATCAGCGGCACTGTCTCTGGCAGCAAGTTCCTGTGGCGCACGGCCAGGCACGAGATGATGCACCTCTGGCCAACAACCTCACGCTGGCAGACATGAGCTACATCCTCGTGACCGAGAGTTCGCTGACGACTGTGGGGACCAGTTGGACCGCAGTGGCATCCGGTTGGTCCTCGATCGACGTCCACCGTGACGGCTACCAATTGCAGCTCCGCGCCTACGGGAACGCGGGAGGCGCGGGCAACGTCGTGCACTTCGACAATGTCCGGATGGAAGAACGGTAGGCACCCGCCATGCCACGATCACGCGCCTTCACGACATCAGCGGTGCTGGCTGTCGCCGTTCTGCTCTCAGGATGCGCGACTCCTGCGGCGTTGTCGTCCGACCCGTCCGCCGCCGAGCTCGGGGCTACTTTCGGAGCGTGCCTCGACTACGCCCGCGGCGAGACCTTCCCTCCGCTCGACATCATTTCTGATGTCGACGAGTGGGTGGCCGTGGCTGCGCTCCGATCCGACCAACCATCCGAGCGCAGCACTGTCGATGTGGAGGTGCAGACGGTGTCCGGCGACACGAAGTCGGTGCGGTTGCAGTCGTCGCTCTGGCCAGGGATCAAGTGGGGGGTGGAGAACGACGCGAAGGTCTGGCTCGCGATGGCCGACCCGGAGTACTGGACTCCGGGCACGGTCTACTTCGCGCTGATCGAAACGACGGATGGGGAGGTCTTCTTCCCCGGAAACTGTGGCGACGAAAATCTTCGGATTCCGCTCCAGGATGCGCTCGGGCCGGAGAGTGACGCGCTGCTGGCGGCTCCCGCTCGTCGCGCCCGAAGACGTCCGCGACTACCTCGGGATCATCGACCCCGAACCAGAAGTCCAAGACCCGGACCGGCTGATCCTCGACCCCGAAACCGTCGATGCGTCCGTTCTCGAACCGCTCACCCTGATCGGCATCTACCTGAAGACCAACGGGGCAATCGGCGACGGCACCCTCACCATCTGCACCCGCATCCCCGCGGGCTGGAACGAGTGCGTCATGGCCAACGAGACAAGCAGCGTAAAGGGCTGGAACTTCAACGCCTACGTCGATGACTCCGGCGAACTCGAGTTCTGGCTCCTCAACGGAGACGGTGACGTGTCCCAACCCTTCGGAAAGATCGGCGAGGTCGACACCGGAGGCAAAGGCATCAAAGTATTCGTCGACACATCCACCATCGGCGCCGACGGCACAATCACAAACGACAACCTCGTCACCCTCATCGACTGATCCCCGACGATGAGCCGCGTGTCGCAGGCCCGCCCACAGAATCTCTGGCACGGACGACTGGATCAACGACTCGGACACAAGATCAATGCACGGACAACAGAATCACTGTCATCGGACAAGAGTCACTGTCACCGGACAGATCGTCAAGAAAATCACAAGAGGATAACGAGAAACCCTTGCCCTCCGTTACCTGCTCGTTATAGAGTGCAAGCACGGTAGTTGTTTTGCTGTGGCAGCTACCGGCATGTGATTGCAGGACACTCTTGGTGCAAGGGACAAGGGCCGGTCGGTAGCCTCTCCGACCGGCCCTTACTGCTGCCGGCACCCCCGTTCTCCACAGCCGTGACACGGCAGGGAGTTATCCACAGATCTGTCGCTGACCAGGGAATCGTATCCTTCCCGATGTCGCACCCCCTCGCGATACTGGAAGCATGAAACCGGCATCCACAGACCTCCTCGAGGCGGTCGATCGTCTCGAAGAGGCGCTGCGCGGCGCCACCCGTTCGGCCATGGGCGGCGAGGTCGCAGGCATGACGGATGCCGGGCTGCGAGAGCTCACCCAGCGCGTCGAAGCCCTCGGCCGTCACGTCGACGCGCTGCGAATCGGGTGCGCGGCCGAGATCGACGAGCGCTCTCGAGTCGAACGCGGCAACGGGCGGATGTCGGCTCAGCACGGCTGCGCAAGCGCGACGGAGCTGCTCACGCGCCTCACGCGAGTCTCGGCGCGCAACGCCGCGGAGCGGATCAGGATCGGCCGAGCCACGACCCGCCCGCGCGCGCTGTCCGGCGAGCCGCTTCCGCCGCGCTTCGCGCATGTCTCCGACGCCCTCGCCCGGGGCGCGATCGGCATCGACGCCGCGGTCGAGATCGTCCGCGGTCTGAGCCTCGTGTCCGACCGCTGCGACACCGCCCTGCTCGACGCCGCGGAGAGCGAGCTCGTCGCCGCCGCGACGGGCACGGCGTCCGACGGCTCCCCCGCGTTCAGTGCCGACGATCTCCGCGTGCAGGTCAAGGTGTGGAGCCTCGTGCTCGACCCCGACGGAGTGCTGCCCGACTACGAGCGCGCCCTGCGCGGGCGCACCCTGACCCTGGGGCGCGAGCGCGATGGACTCGTGCCCGTCAACGGACGACTGCTGCCCGACGTCGCCGCACAGTTGAGGCGCCTCATCGACGCGCACCTGTCCCCGCGCGTGGCCGACCGCGCCGCCGCAGGCCCGGCCGTGCCGGCGGACGGCACGCCCGGCGGACCGGTGTTCCACGAAGACCCCGTCGACGGCTCCGACGGCGTGGTGCCGCACGACGAGCGCACGCGCGCCCAGAAGCAGCACGACGTGCTCGCCGCCGTCCTGGGCGCCGCGGCTCGCGCACCGGAAACGCCGTCGATCGGCGGCGCACCCCCGACGCTGCTCGTGACGGTCGCGGAATCCGATCTGCACGAACCCGCCGGCATCGCCTTCGTCGACGGCACCGACACCGCCGTGCCCGCGCGCCTGGCGCGGCAGATCGCGTGCACCGGAGGCATCCAGCGCCTGGTGCTCGGCGACGACGGCAAGATCATCGAACTCGGCAGCCCGCAGCGCACGTTCACTCCGCATCAGCGACGCGCGATCGTCGCCCGCGACGGGGAGTGTGTGATTCCCGGATGCCACGTGCCCGCCGAGTGGTGCGAGCTCCACCACGTCGTCGACCACGCGAAGGGCGGCCCGACCCACACCGGCAACGGGGTGGTGCTGTGCTGGTGGCATCACCGCTCCCTCGAGACGAGCGGGTGGGCGATCCGCATGATCGACGGCGTCCCCGAAGTCAGGGCCCCGTACTACATCGACCCGTATATGACGTGGCGTCCGGTGCCGGGCTCCGCGCACCGGCGACGAGAACGAAGACGACGAGAGACGGGGTGACCTCGGCGCGCCACGTCGTCCAGGCCCGGCGGGCATGGCACGGTGGGCCCGGCACGAAGCCGACTGCGATCGTCATGCTCTGGGAGGTCGAGAGGGCGGATGCCGCCGACGGCGGCGCGGACTACCCTGTTGCCCATGACCGACCGCCGCCTCGCCGTCGACGCATGGGAGAGCCTGTTCCGCGCACAGCACGAGGTGTTCGCGCAGATCAGCCTCGACTTCGACGACGAGCACCTCAACCAGGCCGAGTACGACCTGCTCCTCACGGTGACCCGTGCGCCGGAGATGACGGCACGGCTGCGGGATGTCACGCGGCTCGCCCTGGTGAGCCAGCCCTCGGTGTCGCGGCTCGTCGACCGCATGGTCGCCCGGGGCCTCGTGACCAAGTGCGTCGACCCCGACGACGGGCGCGGAGCGCTCGTCAGAGCGACCGATCAGGGGGCTCGCGCGTTCCGTCAGCTCGCACGCCGGCACGCGGCGACGGTGGCGGAGCGGATGTCGGTGCTCACCGACGGTGAGCTCGCGCAGCTGCGCGAGCTCACCGCGA
>JASGDZ010000123.1:0-6131 GCA_047606835.1 Microbacterium sp.
ACGCCCACGTCGCTCGCGGTGGCGGTCGGCTGGGCGGCGACGCGAGAAGAGGCGGATGCCGCGGCATCCGCCCTGTCCGCGCTCGCCCGCGACGACCCCGATGCGCCGGTCGCGCTCACCGGCCGGCTCATCTCCGACGAGGGCCCGGCGGTGCCGCCGCGCGGCGCCGACCCGCAGGAGCAGACGCGGATGTCGCCGGCCGCGCTGCTGAGCCGCTGGCACGACATCGACGGGCTCGCCGTCTACCGCTCCTATCTCACGTCGGCCGAGCCGTTCGGGGGCCTTGACGCCATCTTCTCCCCGCCGCCGGACGACGGCTCGGGCGTGAACTGGCTCAACCTCTTCTACGCCGCCGAGTGGGCGGTGTTCGCCGGCTTCGCGTTCTACCTCTGGTATCGCCTCGGCAAGGACGCGTGGGAGCGCGAGGTCGAGGAGCTGGAGGACGCCGCGGCCCCGGCATAAGGGGCTTCGCCGATAGGCGCGGCCGGAATTCGGAGATCTGCCGGAATGCGGAGATCTTTCCGGACAGATGGCCGAATCCCGGCAGATCTCCGAATCTCGGCAACGCTCATCGACTCGCCCATCGGCGGGATCCAGGCTCAACGACCGTGCGTCAGAGCTTTGACCACGCCTCGGTCAGCACGCCGCGCAGGAGCTGCTCGATCTCGTCGAACTCGGGCTGGCCGATCGTCAGCGGCGGGGCGAGCTGGATCACGGGGTCGCCGCGGTCGTCGGCGCGGCAGTACAGGCCCGCGTCGAACAGCGCCTTGGAGAGGAAGCCGCGCAGCAGCCGCTCGGACTCGTCGTCGTCGAAGGTCTCCTTCGTGGCCTTGTCCTTGACCAGCTCGATGCCGAAGAAGTAGCCGTCGCCGCGCACGTCGCCGACGATCGGGAGGTCGGTGAGCCGCTCCAGCGCGGCACGGAAGTGCGGGGAGTTCTCGCGCACGTGCGCGTTGAGACCCTCCTCCTCGAAGAGGTCGAGGTTCTCCAGCGCGACCGCGGTGGACACCGGGTGCCCGCCGAACGTGTAGCCGTGGGAGAACGTCGTGTCGCCCTTCGAGAACGGCTCGTAGATGCGGTCGCTGATGACGGTGCCGCCGAGCGGCGAGTAGCCGCTCGTCACGGCCTTCGCGAACGTGATCATGTCGGGCTGGTAGCCGTATGCGTCGCACGCGAACATCTCGCCGATGCGGCCGAAGGCGCAGATGACCTCGTCGCTGACCAGCAGCACATCGTGTCTGTCGCAGATCTCCCGCACGCGCTGGAAATAGCCGGGCGGGGGCGGGAAGCATCCGCCCGAGTTCTGCACCGGCTCCAGGAACACCGCCGCCACCGTCTCGGGCCCCTCGAACTGGATCATCTGCTCGATGCGGTCGGCCGCCCACACGCCGAACGCCTCGAGGTCGTCCGCGGGGCCACCCATCTCGGCGGCGCGGTAGAAGTTGGTGTTGGGCACGCGGAACCCGCCGGGCGTGACCGGCTCGAACATCGCCTTCATGGCAGGGATGCCGGTGATCGCCAGGGCGCCCTGCGGGGTGCCGTGGTAGGCGACGTAGCGGGAGATGACCTTGTGCTTGGTGGGCCGGCCCTGCAGCTTCCAATAGTGCTTGGCGAGCTTGAACGCGGTCTCGACGGCCTCGCCGCCGCCGGTGGAGAAGAACACCTTGTTCAGGTCGCCGGGCGCGTGCGACGCGAGGCGTTCGGCGAGCTCGATCGCGCCCGGGTGGGCGTACGACCAGATCGGGAAGAACGCGAGCTGCTCGGCCTGCCGCGCGGCGGCCGCGGCGAGGCGGCGGCGGCCGTGCCCGGCGTTGACGGTGAACAGGCCTGCCAGCCCGTCGAAGTACTCCTTGCCGCCGACGTCCCAGATGCGGTGGCCCTCGCCGCGCACGATGATGGGCACGCCGTCGCGCTCCACCGCGGAGTGCCGCGTGAAATGCATCCACAGGTGCTCGCGCGCCTTCGCCTGCAGCTCGGCGACGTCATAGGCAACGGCTTCGCGGGCAATGGTCATGGAGGGCTCCTGTCGAGGGTCGGGGATACTCCGACGATACCGCCGCCGCCATCGCGCCGGCGCGGCGGCTGCGTCCGGGAGGGGCCCGCATTCCCGGACGAATAGACTGGACGGCATGCCCCCCGCCCCGAAGATCGCCTCGTTCCCCGCGATCCGCACGGCGCTGCGCTTCTACCAGGTGTGCTCGATCGTCACCGGGACGCTGCTGCTGCTGCTGTGCGCCGAGATGATCATGAAGTACGGCTTCGGTCAGGAGCTGTTCCTCGGTGGCACCGGCGGCGCGGTGTGGTGGGCCCCCGTCGTCGAGGGCCCAGAGGGCCACATCTCGACGGGCGACGGACTGAACGTCTCGATGTCGATCCTCGTCATGCACGGGTGGTTCTACGTCGTCTACCTGTTCGCGTGCTTCCGCGTGTGGAGTCTCATGCGCTGGCCGTTCTGGCGGTTCCTGCTGCTGGCCGCGGGCGGGGTCGTGCCGTTCCTGTCGTTCGTGATGGAGGCGATCGTGGGTCGCGAGGTGAAGCGCTATCTCACCGCGCGCGAGGATGTCGAGCTGCACACGCGCGCCGAGCACTCCTCCCTCACCCAGGCCATCCCCACGGAGCACAAGCGGTGAGCGCGCAGACCGATCGGCCCGTGCTCGTCGTCGACTTCGGCGCGCAGTACGCGCAGCTGATCGCGCGCCGCGTGCGCGAGGCGGGCGTGTACAGCGAGATCGTGCCGCACACGGCCTCCGCCGCCGAGATCGCGGCGCACGAGCCCGTCGCGCTCATCCTCTCCGGCGGTCCGTCGTCGGTGTACGAGCCCGCAGCGCCCACCCTCGACCCCGGCGTCTTCGACCTCGGCGTGCCGACGCTCGGCATCTGCTACGGCTTCCAGGTCATGGCGCAGGCGCTCGGCGGCGAGGTCGCGAACACGGGCCTGCGCGAGTACGGGGCGACGGATGCCGCGCTCAGCGGCGACGGGGGCGTGCTGCTGGGCGGCCAGCCCGCGCAGCAGAACGTGTGGATGTCGCACGGCGACCAGGTCGCGCGCGCACCCGAGGGCTTCGCGGTGCTCGCCTCGACGGCCGCGACGCCCGTCGCCGCCTTCGGCAGCGACGAGCGTCGGCTCTACGGCGTGCAGTGGCATCCCGAGGTGAAGCACTCCGACCACGGGCAGCGGGTGATCGAGAACTTCCTGCACCGGGCGGCGGGGCTTCCCGCGGACTGGAACAGCGGCAACGTCATCGCCGACCAGGTCGAGCGCATCCGCGCGCAGGTCGGCTCGGCACGGGTGATCTGTGGGCTGTCCGGCGGTGTCGACTCCGCGGTCGCGGCGGCGCTCGTGCACGAGGCCGTCGGCGACCAGCTGGTGTGCGTGTTCGTCGACCACGGGCTGCTGCGCAAGGGCGAGCGCGAGCAGGTGGAGCACGACTACGTGGCGGCCACCGGCATCCGGCTCGTCACCGTCGACGCGCGCGAGCAGTTCCTGGGCGCGCTCGCCGGGGTCTCCGACCCGGAGCACAAGCGCAAGATCATCGGGCGCGAGTTCATCCGCACGTTCGAGGCAGCCGAACGCGATCTCGTGGCAGAGGCGGCGGCCGACGGCGAGCCGATCCGGTTCCTCGTGCAGGGGACGCTGTATCCCGACGTCGTGGAGTCCGGCGGCGGCACGGGAACGGCGAACATCAAGTCGCACCACAACGTCGGCGGCCTTCCCGACGACCTGCAGTTCGAGCTCGTCGAGCCGCTGCGCACCCTCTTCAAGGACGAGGTGCGCGCGATCGGGCGGGAGCTCGGGCTGCCGCCGGTGATCGTGGAGCGGCAGCCGTTTCCGGGCCCCGGCCTCGGCATCCGGATCGTGGGCGAGGTCACCGCTTCTCGTCTCGAGGTTCTGCGCGACGCCGATGCGATCGCCCGCGAGGAGCTGACGGCGGCGGGCCTGGACGGCGAGATCTGGCAGTGCCCCGTCGTGCTCCTCGCCGACGTGCGGTCGGTGGGCGTGCAGGGCGACGGCCGCACGTACGGGCATCCGATCGTGCTGCGACCGGTGTCGAGCGAGGACGCGATGACCGCCGACTGGACGCGGCTGCCCTACGACGTGCTCGCCCGCATCTCGAATCGCATCACGAACGAGGTGCGCGAGGTGAACCGGGTGGTGCTCGACGTCACGTCGAAGCCGCCGGGCACCATCGAGTGGGAGTGAGCGGCCTCAGCGCTCCACGCGGTCGATCATGAGGGCGACTCCGCGGTTCGCGCCGACGACGTCGAGTCGGATGTCGGGATGCTCCCGCTGCCACACGCGGAACAGCTCGTCGGCGAAACCCTGACCGATCAGGGTGACGCCCGTGAAGTCGAGTTCGACGCGGGAGAACTTCTCCAGCCCCGCAGCGAAGCGCTTCGCCTCGCTGCGGCTGATGAACTCCCCCGCCATGGAGACGAGCTCGATGCGGGGAGTGGTGCGCTCGAAGGAGCCATCGGCGTCGGTGTAGGCGTCGAAGAGGTCGATGAGCGAGCGCGCCGCGTCCAGGCCGACGCGGAGTGCGACCGCCGTGCCCGTGCCGGTCGACGCGCCGAGCGCGACGTCGGGGATCGTGTTGTCGAACACGACCCGCAGTCCGTTCGCCGCGAGGGAGAACACGTCGACGGCCTTCGAGGTGAAGAAGATGCCTTCGCCGGTGTGGCGGTCGGGCAGCGTCGTGCGCTTGCCCTTCGTGATCTCGACGACGGCCGCCGCGGGATCGCCGAGCCCGAGCCGCTCGGCGAGGTTGGCGAACGCGCCCACGCCGTCGTCGTCGATCGTCACCGCGACCGTCCTTCCCCGAAGGCCCAGGCTCATGCGCACGGCGCCTCCGCGCGAGTGGTCGATGGCGTTGTTGACCATCTCGGTGACGGCGTAGGCCAGCAGCGCACGTGCCTGCTCCGGCACCGTTGTGCGCTGTTCCAGCTCCGCGCGGACGTCAGCCCAGACCGCATCCTCGGTGAGGTTCGCGAGCGGGTACTCGTTCTGCCAGAGGACGGGCGTCGCCGCGCCGGCCGTGCTCGCCGCCGGCGCCCGTCGCGAGCCTTCGGCCACGAGCGTCGCTCGGTCATACCTGCGGTGGCCGCCCGGCGTCGTCGTGGCGGAGAGCACGCCCAGGTCGGTCAACTGGCGCACTCGGCTGACCGAGAGGCCGAGCAGACGCGCGGCGGCTCCGATCGAGAGGGTGTCGGTGTCGGCCATCCGAATCTCCAGTTGTGTAGATTTGATCCCCAATTCTACAGGTGATTGTTGATTATCGGGTCGGGATTCTCCCCGGCTGTGGACTTCGTGCCGCTCGCTCTGGCGGGAAGGAACCGCGAGAATGGCCAGATGCGCTACATCAGGCCGACCGGGTTCGACGCCGTGTTCAACGGGGCCGTGGGCCTTCTGGCGCGCTGCGGGGTCTCGCTCGCCGGCAGCCGCATGCTCGCCGTGCGTGGCCGGAGCTCCGGCCAGTGGCGCACGACGCCGGTGAACCCGCTGCGAGTCGCCGGAGCGGTGTACCTCGTGGCGCCGCGCGGTCAGACGCAGTGGGTGCGCAACCTCCGCGCGGCGGGTTCGGGCGAGCTGCGCAAGGGGCGTCGCGTCGACGCATTCCGGGCGTCGGAGCTCGAGGATGCCGCGAAGCCCCCGATCCTGCGGGCGTATCTGAAGGCGTGGGCGTGGGAGGTCGGTCGCTTCTTCGAGGGGGTCGACGCGTCGTCGCCCGACGAGCGGCTGCTCGAGCTCGCGCCGGACTTCCCGGTGTTCCGCATCGACCCGGCGTAGCGCGGGGAGGGCCTCAGTCCCGCACCCCGTTGTCGTCCATCCGACACCGGTGCCGAAAGACCGCTCGGTCCGCCGACACGCCGGAGCTTCGAGTCCGCCTCGCGGCGTGTCATCCGACGGAACGGTCTTTCGGCACCGGTTCGGGGACAGCGGGGTCTGGCACGAGACGAAGAACGGCCGCCCGGGCGAACCCGGACGGCCGTTCCGCTGCGAGGGGAGCGCTAGTTCGAGCGGGCGATCGCGATGATGCGCAGGATCTCGACGTAGAGCCAGACGACGGTGACCATGATGCCGAAGCCGCCGAGCCAGCCGTACTGGCGGGGAGCGCCGTTGCGCACGCCCTGCT
>JASGDZ010000124.1:0-9523 GCA_047606835.1 Microbacterium sp.
CAGTTGTGTCCAGCTCCTCACGTATGAACGCGAGGTCAGCGGATGCTGCCCGCCTCAGCCGCCCCTCCCGCCGACCGGACTCCCATCACGCAGATTGCCGATGAAGACGAGGATCTGCTCCTGGAGTCCCTCGAACGCGCGGTCGAGGGGGACCTCCTCCGCGACCACGGTCTGGAGTTCGTCCAGCGTCTCTCCCACGGTCACCCCCGCGCGTCTGAGCCCCCAGGATGAGAACTCCACGAAGAGGTCGTCGCGGGTGATGTCGCGGTGGCGGTACTTCTTGTTGACCGCCAGCGCGAGCTTGCCGTCGTTCTTCATGTGCGCCTGGGGCACGACGTCGTACGCGGGCGCGAGGGCCACATCGCCGTCGACCGGGTGTACCAGCCCGAGGTTCTTGGTGTGCATGTCGAGGTTGCCAATGCCGACGGCGAGCACGACCATCCGCGCCAGGCGGCGGAGGTCTGCGTCGGGAGAGTAGCGCGTGAGGGTCTCTGCGATGCGCCGCAGGCTGACCACTCCGCCGTACTCCTGGTACTTCTCGTTGCGGCTCGCGCCGAGCGCCTGGCTGAAGTCCTCCTGGTGCACGCGGACGCCGCCCGCGCGGTCGTACCGTTCGATTGAGAGCGCCGCCAGACCGTCGAACACCTGGATCTCGGTGGCAAAGTCTGCGAGACCCATCCGACGCGCGATGCGCGAGCCATACTCCTCGTCGAAGATGCCGGTCGCCAGGTCGCCGTCGAGTTGGGGCTTGAGAATGTGCGTGGTCGGATAGCCGCCGAGCGCCTGCGCCCAGCCATCCGCCGTGCGCACCAGCACCACCTTGGGCTGCACCCCGCCGAGCGACGACTTGCCCGACTCGGGGTCGTTCGCGAGCGGTGAGCCGATCGGATCCTCCAGCAGGCCGCGGACCTCTGCCGGGTTCACCGGCTTCAGCGCCGGCGTCTTGGGTTCCGTAGGGTCGTCCACGTTCCACAGCTGTAGAGCGCCGGCGACGTCACGCCCGTACCGGGCGAGGAACGCGGGAGTATCGTCGCGCCGAATGCCCGCCTGCGCGAGCATGTAGTCGTACTGCTTGCCCTCGGGCAGCAGTTCAGCGAACCAGTTGCGCCGACGACCGGCATGGTCCCGCCGCTGCCCGGGCGCCAGAGGAATCGCCACCGAGAGCACAGGGCTGTTCGCGCCGAAGCGGCTCATCCCCTCATCGGTGGGGGTGAAGTCGAACGTACGAGCGCCGCCCTCCAGGGTTCCCACGACGGTGCTGTATAACTCAACCGCGAGGCGCATCGCCGTCCCCCCACGTGGCAGTGAACTCCAGCCCGGTGATGCGGGCGATGCTCAGCAGGCGACGCAGGTAGATCGTCGACTTGCCGCTCTCGATCTCGCTGATCGTGCTCTGCGGGATGCCGAGCTCCGCCGCGAGTTCTTTCTGGGACATGCCGCGAGCGAGCCTCGCCTGCTGCACGGCCAGACCGACGTCTCCCGGGCCGCGCAATCGCGCCGTGTGCGAAGCCATCCCCACCTCCTCGGTATCGTGAATTCACGATACACCAGGCATATCGTGAAATACCGATATGGGCAGAGTATCTGGATCTTCCGATATCTCGTCCTAAAGGCGCTTCACCGTTGAGCACGTGCTGAGGAGATGGACACAACCGAGGAGCCGATGGGCGCGCGGCATCCTCAGTTGTGTCCATCTCCTCGCATGTGAACGCGAGGTCAGCGGATGCCGCCGCCCGTCACGGCGCGTCAGCCCTCGCCCGCCTCCGAAGGCCGGTCGAGCACCGGCCGCCACACGACGACGTCCGTGGCACGGCGCACTCGCCGCCCCGCGGTGAGCGTGACGACCGCACCGGTCGGACCCGCGGCGAAGACGCGGGCACCCGGACGCGACTGCACCTCGGCGCGCACGCGCTGCTCGAGCTCGGCGACCTGGCGGCGCAGCCGCCGCACGGTGTCCTCCAGTTCGAGGATGCGGGCGATCGCCGGCAGGCTCATCCCTTCGGCGGAGAGCCGCGCGATCTCGCGCAGCTGCTCGATGTTGCGCGCCGAGTAGCGCCGCGAGCCGCCCCGCGTGCGCCCGGGCACGACGAGGCCCAGCCGGTCGTACTGCCGCAGCGTCTGCGGGTGCATTCCGGCGAGCTCAGCCGCGAGCGCGATCGCGAACAGCGGCGAGTCCTCGTCCGGCCGGGCGGCCATCATCAGCCGCGCGCCTTCGACATGAGGTCGGCGCGCGGGTTCTCCTTGGGCTCGAGCTCGTGGAACTTCTCCAGCGCCGCCTTCGCGGCGTCGTCGAGGTGCGTGGGCACCGCGACCTGCACCTCGGCGAGCAGGTCTCCCGCGCCCTTCGAGCTGTGGATGCCCCGTCCCTTCACGCGCAGGATCCGACCGGAGGGCGTGCCCGGCGCGACGCGGAGCCTCACGGCATCGCCGTCGAGCGTCGGCACCTCGATCGTGGCGCCGAGCGCGGCCTCCACGAACGTGACCGGCACGGCGACCCGCAGGTCGAGCCCGTCGCGCGAGAAGACCGGATGCTTGCGCACCGTCACCTGCACGACGATGTCGCCGTTCTCGCCGCCGTCCGCCGACGGGCGGCCACGGCCGCGCAGCCGGATCCTCTGCCCGTCGGCGACGCCGGCGGGGATCTTCACCTTGAACGGCTGGCCGTCCTCGCCCTGCAACGAGATCGTCTCGCCCTTGGCTGCGGTGACGAAGTCGAGGGTCGTGCGGGCCGTGACATCCGCCCCTTTCGTGGGGCCGCCGTAGCCGCGGAACCCGCCGCTGGACTGGCCGAACCGGCCGGAGCCGAATCCACCGCCCTGGGCCCCCTGCCCGAACATCGAGAAGATGTCCTCGAAGTCGCCCGAGGTCTGGAAGCGGGTGCCCCGGCCGCCCTGGTTGAACATCGAGAAGACGTCCTCGAAGCCGCCGCCGGCGCCCTGGCCGCCGGCCGTGAAGCGCGCGCCCGAGCCCATCGCCCGGATCTGGTCGTACTCCTTGCGCTGCTCGGGGTCGGAGAGCACCGAGTACGCCTCGCTGATCTCCTTGAACGTCGCCTCTGCCTTCGCATCGCCCGGGTTGGAGTCGGGGTGGTACTTCCGCGCCAGCTTGCGGTAGGTCTTCTTGAGATCGGCCTCGCCGACGTCCTTGGAGACGCCCAGGACCTTGTAGAAGTCCTTGTCGAACCAGTCCTGGCTCGCCATGTTCCCTCCCTCCCGGCTATTCGGCCGGCACCGCGACGACGACCTTCGCCGGTCGCAGCTCGATCGAGCCGAGGCGGTACCCGGTCTCGACGACCTCGAGGATCGTCGGCTCGGCGACGCCCGGCGTCGGCTGCTGGAAGATCGCCTCGTGGTGCTGGGGGTCGAACGCCTCCCCCGCGGCGCCGTAGGTCACGAGCCCCGTGCGCTCGGCCAGCCCCCGGAGCTTGTCCGCGATCGCCGCGAACGGGCTGCCCTCTTCGAGGTCGCCGTGCTTGGCGGCGCGGTCGAGGTCGTCGAGCACGGGCAGCAGACCCCTCGCCGCCGCGCCCTTCGCGCGCTCGATCTCCAGCTCGCGCTGCTCCTCCGTGCGCCGCCGGTAGTTGGCGTACTCGGCCTGCAGCCGCTTGAGATCGTGCAGCAGCGTCGATTCGAGGTCGGCGAGCTTGGCGTCCTCCGCCGCGGCATCCGCGTTCTGCTGCGCGCCGAGGATGTCGTCGACGGTGAGCTCCTCGCCATCCGCCTCTCCCTGCGAGTCGGGGCCGGCGGCCTGCGCCGCCGACCCCTCGTCGTCAGGGACTTCCGGGAAGTCCTTGTCGGTCATGTCCTGATTCTCTTACTTCTTGTCCTCGTCGTCCTCGACGACCTCGGCGTCGATGACGTCCTCCTCGGGGTTGGGCGCCTCGCCGCCTGCCGGGTCGGCCGCGTTCGGGTCGCCCTGCTGGCCGGCTGCCTGCGCCGAGGCGTAGATCGCCTCGCCGAGCTGCTGCTGGCTCTGGCTCAGCTTGTCGTACGCGGTCTGCACCGCGTCGTCGTCGTCGCCGGCGAGCGCGGTCTTGAGCGCGTCGACATCCGCCTGCACGGAGTCCTTCACCTCGGTCGGGAGCTTGTCCTCGTTCTCCTTGATGAGCTTGTCGATCGAGTACGAGAGGGTCTCGGCCTGGTTGCGGGTCTCGGCCGACTCACGACGCTTCTTGTCCTCGGCGGCGTGCTCCTCGGCCTCCCTGACCATGCGGTCGATGTCCTCCTTGGGCAGCGACGAGCCGCCCGTGATCGTCATCGACTGCTCCTTGCCTGTGCCCTTGTCCTTGGCCGACACGTGCACGATGCCGTTCGCGTCGATGTCGAACGTGACCTCGATCTGCGGGATGCCGCGCGGCGCCGGCGCGATGCCGGTCAGCTCGAAGGTGCCCAGGGGCTTGTTGTCGCGCGTGAACTCGCGCTCGCCCTGGAAGACCTGGATCGCGACCGACGGCTGGTTGTCGTCGGCGGTCGTGAAGGTCTCGCTGCGCTTGGTGGGGATGGCGGTGTTGCGCTCGATGAGCTTCGTCATGATGCCACCCTTGGTCTCGATGCCGAGGCTCAGGGGGGTCACGTCGATGAGCAGCACGTCTTTGCGCTCGCCCTTGAGGACGCCCGCCTGCAGCGCGGCGCCCACGGCGACGACCTCGTCGGGGTTGACGCCCTTGTTGGGCTCCTTGCCGCCGGTCTCCTGCTTGACGAGCTCGGTGACCGCGGGCATGCGGGTCGAGCCGCCGACGAGCACGACGTGGTCGATGTCGGCGACCTTGATGCCGGCCTCGCGGATGACGTCGGTGAACGGCTTCTTGGTGCGGTCGAGGAGGTCCTTCGTGAGGTCCTCGAACTTGGCGCGCGTGATCGTCTCGGACAGCGACACCGGTCCGTTCTCGGTCAGCGACAGGTACGGCAGGTTGATGCTCGTGCTGGTCGAGCTCGACAGCTCCTTCTTCGCCTGCTCCGCGGCCTCCTTGAGCCGCTGCAGCGCGATCTTGTCGCCCGACACGTCGACGCCGGTGGTGTCCTTGAACTGCTTGATGAGGTGGTCGACGAGGCGCTGGTCCCAGTCGTCGCCGCCGAGGCGGTTGTCGCCGGCGGTGGCGCGCACCTGGATCGTGGAGAAGTCGTCGTCCTTGCCCACCTCCAGCAGGGACACGTCGAACGTGCCGCCGCCGAGGTCGAAGACGAGGATGAGCTCGTCCTCCTTGCCCTTGTCGAGGCCGTACGCGAGCGCGGCGGCCGTGGGCTCGTTGATGATGCGCAGCACGTTCAGGCCCGCGATCTCGCCGGCCTCCTTCGTGGCCTGGCGCTCGGCGTCGTTGAAGTAGGCCGGAACCGTGATGACGGCGTCGGTGACCGAGTCGCCGAGGTACTGCTCGGCGTCGCGCTTGAGCTTCTGCAGGATGCGCGCCGAGATCTCCTGCGGCCGGTACTGCTTGCCGTCGATCGCCTGCGTCTTCCAGTCGGTGCCCATGTGGCGCTTGACCGACGTGATGGTGCGGTCGACGTTCGTCACGGCCTGGCGCTTCGCGGTCTCGCCGACGAGCACCTCGCCGTCTTTCGTGAAGGCGACCACCGACGGGGTGGTGCGGAAGCCTTCGGCGTTGGCGATGACCTTCGGCTCACCGCCCTCCAGCACGCTCACGACGGAGTTCGTCGTACCGAGGTCGATTCCCACTGCACGGGGCATTTGTTCTCTCTCTTCTTGTGGTGGGCCGGTCGGCCCTTCGTATGAAGTCGTGGGCGACTCGGGTCAAACCTGAGCCGCGATGACTCAAGGGTATCGGGGTGGCCTTCGTCTGTCAAATAAGTTGATATCAGACGGCTCAACTTTGTGATGGATGCCGGCGGGCAGACTCCGGGCGCGTCCGCTCCTCCACAGGCAGAGCGCCTGGCGAGCTCTCCACAATCTGACCGCGAACGGCGCCGATCGGCACCGAACACTGGCAGATTCGTGACATCCGGCACATCATAGGAGGGTGGAGATCGTGACCGAACCGCAGAACTGGGTGCTCATCGGCCTGTTCACCACGATCATGCTCGGCGGCATGACGCTGTCGACGACGCTGCTGTCGCGAACCATGACCGCGACGATAAGCGGAGCCGTCGACGGCGTGCGCGGCGAGATGACCGGGCTCCGAGGCGAGATCACCGGGCTCCGTGGCGAGATGACCGGGCTGCGCGCCGAGATGAACGCGCGCTTCGACACGGTCAACACCCGCATCGACGCGCTCGACAGGGATGTCGCCGCCATCGCCAAGCGCGTCATGGAGTGACGGCGCGCGTCGAGGCGGTGACCGTGAACGTCGGGTTCCGCGCGATCTGACGCGTCGGCCCCACGAGCCGCTCCAGCGCGGGACGGTGTCGCAGGTGCGCGTTCCACACCGCCCACAGTTCGCCGCCGGGCGCGAGCACGCGGCCTGCGTCGGCGAAGAGCTTCAGCGCGATGCCGGAGTGCACCGCCGCCCCGATGTGGAACGGCGGGTTCAGCACGACGAGCTCGGCGCTGCGGTCCGCCCGAGCGCCCAGGGCGTCGTCGCGCACCACGGTGACCCGGTCGGCGACGCCGTTGGCCGCGGCGGTCGCCCGCGCCGAGGCGACGGCGGCGGTCGACTGGTCGGTCGCGAGCACGCGGATGCCGGGTCGTCGTCGCGCGAGCTCGACGGCGAGCACGCCCGTGCCGCAGCCGAGGTCGATCGCCTCCGTCGCGCCGGGCCGGGCGCCGTCGAGGTGCTGGAGCAGGAAGCGCGTGCCGACATCCACCGACGCCCCGGCGAAGGCCGCGCCGTGCGCGACGATCGTGAGCCCGGTGCGCTCGTCGACCCGCGTGCGCGGCCACGAGGGCGCCTGCGGGCGCAGCGCCCCGGCGGCCACGAGCACGCGCGCCTTCTGTCGCGCGTGCGTGACGTCGAGGTGCGCGAAGCGCCGCCGCAGCACGTCGTTCATGCCCGGCGTCATGTGCTTGACCATGCCGCCCGCGAACACCCGCACGGTCGGCGCCGACCACAGCGCGACGGCCTCGGCGATCTCGTCGAGCGCATCGAGCGAGCGCGGCAGCCGCAGCAGCACGACCTCCGCGCCGGCGAGCAGCTCCTCGTCGAGCGCGTGCGACGTGTAGGCATCCGCGCCCGCGAGGCGCCTGGCGTTGGCGGCGAGCGCACGCTCGCCGGAGAGGGCGTCCTGGTGGACGCGGATGCCGGTGACCCCGTGCCGCGCGGCGGCGCCGAGCGTGAGCGCGCCGTACGCGTCGCCGATCACCACGACGGCGCCTGCTTGCGCCTCCGCCAGCGCCTCCGCCGCTTCGTCGAGAAGCAGGCGGTCGGCGGCGTCCGACGCGCGCAGACCTGGGGCCTCGACATCCGGATGCCGCGACAGCGCCGCGAAGTCGAACTCCATCCGAGTCACGCTACGCGCGCCACGCGGGCGAGCACGTCGCCGGCGGACGCAGGATCGACGCGTGCCGGGACGCGTGCCGTCTGCCGGTTCGGCTGAGTCTTGGTCACGCGCCCCACGGAAGCAGGCTACGCCGCGTCACGCCGTTCCCCCGATAGCCTGAGCGTGCGCCGTACGGTCGCGGCGCGGCATCCGCCCGTGCCGATGCCCCGTCTGCTCACCGGAGGGCCCAGCGTGACCGACAGGGAACCCGAACCGACACCGCCGATCTTCCGCACCCCGGCACCGCCGCCGACCGCGAACACGGGTGCGCTGCCCGCGTTCGGCAGCACTTTCGAGCAGGCGGGCTCGCAGCGTCCGATCCCGCGCAAGCAGGTCGTGTCGTGGGCGTTCTGGGACTGGGCGACCCAGCCGTTCAACTCGGTGCTCCTGACGTTCGTGTTCGCGTCGCTGTACCTCGTGTCGGCCGACTTCCTCCCCGGCGACCTCGCCGCCCTCGCCGACGGCGACCCGTTGAAACAGCGCGCGCTCGCCGACCTGTCCAGCGGGTACGGGCTCGCGACGACCATCGCGGGACTGCTGATCCTCGTGCTCGCGCCGGTGCTCGGCCAGAGCGCCGACCGCTCCGGCCGCAAGAAGCGGTGGCTGCTGGTCTTCACCGTGCTCCTCGCCCTCCTTCAGTTCGCGCTGTTCTTCGTGCGGGCCGACCCGGCCCACTTCTGGTACGGCGCGATCGTGCTCGCCCTCGGCGCGGTCGTCTCGGAGATCGCCGGCGTCAACTACAACGCGATGCTCGTGCAGGTGTCGAACCCGAAGACGATCGGCAAGGTCAGCGGACTCGGCTGGGGCCTCGGCTACCTCGGCGGCATCGTCGCGCTAGCGCTCGTGATCGTGCTCACGCAGCTCGAGTGGTTCGGGATGGACACGTCCGACGGCATGGCCTTCCGGCTCATCGCGGTCGGCTGCGCGGTGTGGACGATCCTGTTCGCGCTGCCGATCTTCCTCAACGTGCCCGAGGCGCCGGCGCCGCTGAGGGGCGTGCCGGTCGGCTTCCTCGCGTCGTACGCCGTGCTCGTGAAGGATGTCGCGGGTCTCTTCCGCACGCATCGCCCGACCTTCTGGTTCCTGCTTGCGAGCGCCGTGTACCGCGACGGACTCGCCGGCGTGTTCGCCTTCGGGGGCATCCTCGCCGCCGTGGCGTTCGGGTTCTCGGCGAACGAGGTGCTGATCTTCGCCGTCGCGGCGAACGTGGTCGCCGGCGTGTCCACGATCCTCGCCGGGCGCGCCGACGACCGCTTCGGCGCCCGCGCCGTCATCGTCGCCGCGCTCGCGGGGCTCATCGCCATGACGGTGCTCGTCTTCCTTCTGCACGACACCGGCAAGACCGTGTTCTGGATCGGCGGACTCGTGCTGTCGGCGTGCGTGGGCCCGGCGCAGGCCGCGAGCCGCTCGCTGTTGGCGCGCGTGACGCCCGAGGAGCTGCAGGGCGAGATCTTCGGCCTCTACGCCACGACCGGCCGCGTGGCGAGCTTCCTCTCGCCGGCGATGTGGACGGTCTTCATCGCCGCGTTCGGGTCGACCATCTGGGGTGTGCTGGGCATCGCGATCGTGCTGGCCGTCGGCCTCGCACTGCTGCTGCTCGTGCGGTTCCCTAAGCCCGTGCGCTGAGACCGCGCGGCGTCAGCGCGGCCAGGCGTCGGCGAGCTTCGTGAGCAGCCGCGCGAGCTCTGCGCGCTCGTCGTCGGTGAACGACGCGAGCGCGTCGGCGACCGCGTCGCGCCGGTCGCCGCGAAAGCCCCGCACGATCGCCTGACCCTGATCGCTCAGCACGATGCGGGTGCGCCGCGCGTCGTCGGGGTCGGCCTCGCGCCGCACGAGCCCCAGCTCGACCGACTGCTGCACGAGCCGGGATGCCCGCGGCTGGTCGACGCCGATCGCGTCGGCGACCTCGCTCACGGTGAGCGGGTGGGATGCCGTGCTCAGCGCGTCGAGCAGCCGCAGTCGCGCCGGGCCGGCGAATCGCGGGTGCGGTCCCCATGGGGGCGTGCGGTCGCCGTGGTGCGGGCCGCGGCCGTGCGGGCCGTCGTGCATCCACGGCGGGCCCGCCCAGGGTCCGCGTCCGTCGCCGTCCGGTC
>JASGDZ010000125.1:0-4154 GCA_047606835.1 Microbacterium sp.
ATCCACGCGCAGCCGCACCCGACCACCGGCTCGGCGAACAGCGTGTGGTGGCCCAACCAGCTCAACATCAATATCCTCGCGAAGAACTCGTCGCTGCGCGACCCGCTCGACGCCGGCTTCGACTACAAGGCCGCGTTCGAGGCGCTCGACCTCGCGGCCGTCAAGGCGGACATCGCCGAGGCGATCACGACGTCGCAGGACTGGTGGCCCGCCGACTTCGGCCACTACGGACCGCTCATCATCCGCATGGCGTGGCACTCCGCGGGCACCTACCGCGTGACCGACGGCCGCGGCGGCGGCGGCGCCGGCCAGCAGCGCTTCGCGCCCCTGAACAGCTGGCCCGACAACGTCGGCCTCGACAAGGCGCGCCGCATCCTGTGGCCGGTCAAGAAGAAGTACGGCCAGAGCCTGTCGTGGGCCGACCTGATGATCCTCGCCGGCAACGTCGCGCTGGAGGAGATGGGCTTTGAGACGTTCGGGTTCGCCGGCGGCCGCAAGGACGTCTGGGAGCCCGACGACGACGTGTACTGGGGTCCCGAGACCACGTGGCTCGGCGACCGGCGCTACTCGGGCGACCGCGACCTTGAGCGACCGCTCGCCGCCGTGCAGATGGGGCTCATCTACGTCAACCCCGAGGGCCCGAACGGCACGCCCGACCCGATCGCGGCGGCGCGCGACATCCGCGAGACCTTCGGCCGGATGGCGATGGACGACGAGGAGACCGTCGCGCTCATCGCCGGCGGCCACACCTTCGGCAAGACCCACGGCGCGGCCCCCGACTCGAACCTGGAGGAGAACCCGGAGGCGGCGGGGCTGGAGCTGCAGGGCCTCGGCTGGAAGAACAACTTCGGCTCGGGCAAGGGCGACGACCAGATCACCTCCGGGCTGGAGGTGACGTGGACCTACCACCCCACCCGCTGGGACAACGAGTTCTTCCACATCCTCTACGCGTACGAGTGGGAGCTCTTCCAGAGCCCGGCCGGTGCGAACCAGTGGCGTCCGAAGGACGGCGGCGGCGCAGACATGGTGCCGCTGGCGCACTCTGAGGGCCGGCGGGAGCCGCGCATGCTCACGACCGACCTCGCGCTGCGCTTCGACCCCGAGTACGGCAAGATCTCGCAGCGCTTCAAGGACGACCCGGAGGCGTTCGCCGACGCCTTCGCCCGCGCGTGGTTCAAGCTCACCCACCGCGACATGGGCCCCATCCAGCGCTACCTCGGGCCCGAGGTGCCGCAGGAGGAGCTGCTCTGGCAGGACCGCGTGCCCGCCGTCGACCACGAGCTGATCGACGCGGCCGACGCGGCGGCGCTCAAGGCCCAGATCCTCGAGTCGGGGCTCACCGTGGCGGAGCTCGTCTCGACCGCGTGGGCGGCGGCCTCCACGTTCCGCGGCAGCGACAAGCGCGGCGGCGTCAACGGCGCCCGCGTGCGGCTGGCCCCGCAGAAGGACTGGGAGGTCAACCGGCCCGACCAGCTCTCGAAGGTGCTGGGCGTGCTGGAGGGCGTGAAGGCGTCGTTCGACGAGGGCCGCGCCGACGGCAAGCGCGTGTCGCTCGCGGACCTCATCGTGCTCGCGGGCAACGCGGGCGTCGAGAAGGCGGCGAAGGATGCCGGCGTCGACGTCGAGGTGGTCTTCCACCCCGGTCGCACGGATGCCTCGCAGGAGCACACCGACATCCACTCGTTCGGCTACCTGGAGCCCGCAGCCGACGGCTTCCGCAACTACCAGGGCCCGCTCGCGGCGGCCTCCGGCCTGCCGGCCGAGCACCTGCTGCTCGACAAGGCGAACCTCCTCACGCTCACCGCGCCGGAGCTGACCGTGCTCGTCGGCGGACTGCGCGTGCTGGGCGCGAACTGGGACGGGTCGGAGTACGGCGTGTTCACCGACCGCCCCGGCGTGCTGACGAACGACTTCTTCGTGAACCTGCTCGACCTCGGCACCACGTGGCGGGCGCTGGATCCCGGCTCGCACGCGTTCGAGGGCCGCAAGGACGGCTCGGGCGAGCTCGTCGGCCGCGGCACGCGCGTCGACCTGCTGTTCGGCTCGAACTCCGAGCTGAGGGCGCTCGCCGAGGTCTACGCCTCCGACGACGCGCACGAGAAGTTCGTGCGCGACTTCGCGAAGGCGTGGGGCCGGGTCACCGAGCTCGACCGGTTCGACCTGCACGACTGAGTCTCACGTCCGACGAAGTGGCCCGTCCCCTGGTGGGGGCGGGCCGCTGTCGCCAACCGCCGCTCAGGTGTCGCGCCGATAGGCGCTGCCGTCATTCGGAGATCTGCCGTGGTTCGGAGGAGTCGGCGAGGAAACTCCGAATCTGGGCCGATCTCCGCAGCTCGGCGTCGGTGCATCCAGTGCCTCCCGCGCGCTCGCCAAGCACGACGCGCAGGAACCCGTCACCTCGCGCACCGACGGGCCGGTCACGGTGAATGTGACCGGCCCGTCGGGGACGTGATCGCGGCAGTGCTGCCGCGCCTCGTTCAGGCTTCCTTGCGGTCGAACAGCGCCTTGTTGATCCAGCCGGCGAGGAGCCCGCCGACGAGGGGGAACACGATGAACACCCATAGCTGCACGAGCGCGTCGGGGCCGCCGTAGATGGCCGCGGCGATCGAGCGCGCCGGGTTCACCGACGTGTTGTCGATCGGGATCGACGCGAGGTGGATCAGCGTCAGCGTGAGGCCGATCACGAGCCCCGCCATCGCGGGCGTTCCGCGCTTGCCGTGCGTGACGCCGAGGATGACGAACAAGAAGATCATCGTGAACAGGATCTCAGCGATGATCGCCGCGCCGATGCCGAAGCCGCCGGGGGAGTGGTCGCCGAAGCCGTTGCTCGCGAAGCCAGCCGCCTGCGCCTCGCGCAGCCAGTCGCCGGGGCCGAACAGGCCGATGAGCACGAGCAGGGT
Organism: Microbacterium sp.; assembly: GCA_047606835.1. Taxonomy (GTDB): domain Bacteria; phylum Actinomycetota; class Actinomycetes; order Actinomycetales; family Microbacteriaceae; genus Microbacterium. The sequence continues at coordinate 2,901 of JASGDZ010000125.1, forward strand.
CGTGCCGACGACGCCGCCGATGATCTGCGCGACGATGTATCCACCCGCATCCTTCCACGCGAAGCGGCCGGCGGCGGCGAGGCCGACGGTGACGGCGGGGTTGAAGTGGCCGCCGGAGATCGGGCCCCACGCGTAGGCGCCCGCGACGATCGTCAGGCCGAACGCCAGCGAGACGCCCAGGAAGCCGATCGCCTTGATCGAGTCGTCGGTGCCTGAGCCGAAGGCCGCGGCGAACAGGGCGGCGCCCAGGGAGCCGAAGACGAGGAGGAACGTGCCGAGCCCTTCGGCGACGAGACGGGCGCCCATCGAGGGGCCGGTTGCAGCCGGGGTGTGATCTTTGTCGCTCATGAGTGAGCTCCTTTCCGGCGTTCAGGCTACCCGGGCCTTCCGGGTTCGGCGAGCGCCACGCGCGACGACGCCCGCAGCGGAGGCGCTCGTGCGCGGGCTACAGCCGGCCCGCGGCCTTGAGCTCGAGGTAGCGGTCGGCGATCCGCGGGGGCAGCAGCTCGGGCGTGTCGGAGACGGCGTCGCCGCCGGTGCGACCGATCGCGGCCGCGACGACGGCGGCGTCGCGCAGCGTGCGCTCGGCGGCGGCGGCCCGGTAGACGTCTTCACTGGTCGAGCGCTGCGCGGCGAGGTCGTGCAGCGCCGTGTCGGTGACCGTGCCGACGACGAGCCGCGCCGAGCGCGACACGAGGCCGAGCGCGCCGAGGAAGCCGCGGGCCGACTCCGGCGCGTCCTGCGCGGTGAGCACCACCACGAGAGAGGGCCGGGAGGTGAGCGCCCGCACCTGCGCGAACGCGCCGTCCCAGTCGGTGTCGATGAGCTGCGGCTCCACGGGAGCCATCGCATCCACGAGCGCCGGCAGCAGGGCGGGCCCGTCCACGCCCGTCACCCGGGCGCGCACGACCCGGTCGAACATCACCAGGTGCACATGGTCGCCGGCCCGGTTCGCGAGCGCCGCGAGCAGCAGGGCCGACTCCATCGCGGCATCCAGGCGCACGCCGTCGCCCACGCGCGCCGCCGACGTGCGCCCGGTGTCGACGAGGATCACGACGTGGCGGTCTCGTTCGGGTCGCCACGTGCGCAGCATCGTGGTGCCGGCGCGGGCGGTGGCGCGCCAGTCGATCGCGCGCACGTCGTCGCCGCGCACGTACTCGCGCAGCGAGTCGAACTCCGTGCCCTGCCCGCGCACCAGCACGCTCGTGTTGCCGTCGAGCTCGCGCAGCCGCGCCACGCGCGACGGCAGGTGCC
>JASGDZ010000126.1:0-12014 GCA_047606835.1 Microbacterium sp.
CCGTGCGCGCGAGGTCGGTCGCGGTCGTGCCGTCGTCCCCGGCCGCGGTGACCAGACGCAGCAGGCGCGCTGCGCGCGCGATCGCCTGCGCGCCCGGAACCACCTGCGGCATCGCTGTGTCCATGATATGGACACTAGACGCCGATTCCTCCACATCGCAAGCGTGCGCGTGCGGGCCGCTCGGGATGCGGCGGAGCATGTCTGCAGAGCTCCGGCGATCTCCGGGCCGGAGCCCGCGCGGCGCGCGGCTCGACGCGGGCGTCGCAGGTCTGCGGAGTTCTGCAGGCCGAGGATACGAAGGAGTTGCTGTGATCGACAAGACGGTCGGATCGGCGGCGGAGGCCGTCGCCGACATCCCGGACGGAGCGTCGCTCGCTGTGGGCGGGTTCGGCCTCTCCGGCAACCCGATGACGCTCATCGAGGCGCTGCACGCGCAGGGCACGAGCGGGCTCAGCATCGTGAGCAACAACTGCGGCGTCGACGACTGGGGGCTCGGCATCCTGCTGAAGGATCGGCGGATCCGCAAGATGACGTCGTCGTACGTGGGGGAGAACCGTGAGTTCGAGCGTCAGTTCCTGAGCGGTGAGCTCGAGCTGGACCTCACGCCGCAGGGCACGCTGGCCGAGAAGCTGCGCGCGGGCGGGTCTGGGATCGCGGCGTTCTTCACGCAGACCGGAGTGGGCACCCAGGTCGCCGAAGGCGGACTGCCGCGCCGGTACGCCGCCGACGGCTCCGTCGCGGTGGCGTCCGAGGCCAAGGACGTGCGCACCTTCGACGTGTCGGGCACGCCTCGGGAGTACGTGCTGGAGGAGGCGATCGTCACCGACTTCGCGCTGGTGCACGCGCAGCGGGGCGATCGGCACGGCAACCTCGTGTTCAACAAGGCGGCGCGCAACTTCAACCCCCTCGCCGCGATGGCGGGCCGGGTGTGCATCGCGCAGGTGGAGGAGGTCGTGGAGCCGGGAGAGATCGACCCGGATGCCGTGCACCTCCCCGGCGTCTACGTGCACCGTGTCGTCGAGGTCGGGCCCGGCATCGAGAAGCGCATCGAGAAGCGCACCGTGCGCACCCGCGAAGGAGCATGACGATGGCACTGAGCCGCAACGAGATGGCCGCGCGCGCGGCGCAGGAGCTCGCCGACGGCGCGTATGTGAACCTCGGAATCGGTCTGCCCACGCTCGTTCCGAACTTCGTGCCGGACGAGATCACGGTGGTGCTGCAGTCCGAGAACGGCATCCTCGGCGTCGGGCCCTATCCGACCGAGGAGAACGTCGACCCCGACCTCATCAACGCGGGGAAGGAGACCGTCACCACCCTTCCCGGCACGGCGTTCTTCGACTCCGCGACGAGCTTCGGCATGATCCGCGGCGGCAAGATCGACGCCGCGATCCTCGGCGCGATGCAGGTGTCGCCGGCGGGGGACCTCGCGAACTGGATGATCCCGGGGAAGATGGTCAAGGGCCCGGGCGGCGCGATGGATCTGGTGCACGGTGCCGGGAGGGTCATCGTGCTCATGGAGCACGTCGCGAGGGACGGGTCGGCCAAGATCGTGAACGAGTGCTCGCTGCCGCTGACCGGTCGAGGCGTCGTAGACCGGATCATCACCGACCTCGCCGTCATCGACGTGACCGAGAATGGACTCGTGCTCGTCGAGGTCGCCCCGGGCGTGACCGTCGACGCGGTCGTCGCCGCCACCGAGCCGCCGCTGATCGTCGCCGAGGCGCTGAAGACGCCGAGGCGCTGAAGGAGATGCCATGAACACCGACGACATCGTCATCGTCGCCGCGGCCCGCACCCCCCAGGGCCGTCTCAACGGGCAGCTCGCCGCACTCACCGCGGTGCAGCTGGGCAGCGTGGCCATCCGGGGTGCGCTGGAGCGCGGCGGCATCCCCGCCGACGCTGTCGACGCCGTGCTCGTCGGGCAGGTGCTCGCAGCCGGGGCGGGTCAGAACCCGGCCCGGCAGGCGGCGGTGGGCGCAGGCATCCCGTGGTCCGTGCACGCGGGCTCGATCAACAAGGTGTGCCTGTCGGGGCTCACCGCGATCATCGACGGGGCGCGCATGATCCGGGTGGGCGACGCGAGCGTCGTGGTCGCCGCGGGCATGGAGTCGATGACGCGGGCCCCGCACCTGCTGCCGGGTTCGCGCGAGGGTTGGGCGTACGGCACCGTCGAGGTGCTCGATCATCTCGCCTTCGACGGACTCACCGACGTCTACGACCGCGAGAGCATGGGCGCGTCGACCGAGCGGCACAACAGCCGCTTCGAGATCACGCGCGAGGACCAGGACACGGTCGCCGCCCGTTCGCACCAGCGGGCGGCCGCGGCGTGGGATGCGGGCGTGTTCGACGCCGAGATCGTGCCCGTGGAGATCCCCCAGCGCCGGGGCGAACCGGTCGTCGTGACGCGCGACGAGGGCATCCGGCCCGAGACGACCGTCGACTCGCTCGCGAAGCTGCGCCCGGCCTTCGTCGAGGGCGGCAGCATCACGGCCGGCAACTCGTCGCAGATCTCCGACGGCGCTTCGGCGGTCGTGCTCACGACGCGCGCGCACGCGGCCGAGCACGGATGGCGCGTGCTCGCCGTCGTCGGGGCGTCCGGGCAGGTGGCGGGCCCCGACAACTCGCTGCACGCGCAGCCGGCGCAGGCGATCGCCAAGGCCCTGGAGAAGCAGGGGATCGCGGCATCCGACCTTGATGTCGTCGAGATCAACGAGGCGTTCGGCGCGGTCGTGGCGCGCTCGCAGCGCGAGCTCGGACTGTCGGACGACGTGGTGAACCCGCACGGCGGAGGCATCGCGATCGGTCACCCGATCGGCGCGTCGGGCAACCGGGTCGTCGTGCACGCCGTGCACGAGCTCGTGCGCCGCGGCGGCGGCACGGCCGCGGTCGCCCTGTGCGGCGGCGGCGGCCAGGGCGAAGCGCTCATCCTCACCCGCTGACCGGGTCGTCCTGGTTGTGCGGTGTTCTCGCCTGGCACGCTCCTCGCTCGGCCCGCCCCTCGCCTGGCGCCGGCCGCGCCGCTGCCGAGTCCATCCCGTGCGCGCCGAGTCCATCCATCGCCTGCACTCTTGAAGATGGAGTCGGGGATGGATGTATGGACTCGGCGACGACGTGAGCCCGGCGACGACGTGAGCCCGGCGACGACGTGAGCTCGGCGACGACGTGAGCCCGGCAATGAAGAGACCCGGCGACGACGAAACCTCCGAGAGGAAGAGCGTCGCAGCGCCGTGATCATCCCCGGTAGGGTCGGGGCATGACGACGATCCATGCGCTGACCGCCGCCGATCGCGGGGAGTGGCTGTCGCTGTGGCGCGACTACCTCACGTTCTACGAGAGCGAGCTGCCGCAGCTCGTCACCGACGTCGTGTTCCAGAGACTCGGCGCCGGCGACGGAGTGCACGGCGCGCTCGCGCGCGACGACGACGGGTGCGCGATCGGGCTGGTGCACTGGATCTATCACCCGGCGACGTGGAGCATCGGGCCGTACTGCTACCTCGAAGACCTCTTCGTCGTGCCCGCGGCGCGCGGCGCCGGCGCAGGTCGTGCGCTCATCGCTCACGTGCGCGCACACGCGGAGGCTGCCGGCGCGTCGAAGGTCTACTGGCTGACCGAGGCGACGAACTCCACCGCGCGGGCGCTCTACGATCGCGTGGCCGCGCACACGGGCTTCGTGCAGTACCAGATCACGGTGTAGCCGAGCGGGTCCCAGCCGCTCCGCCCTCGCCGCGTCACGATCTGCTCGTGCGCCGAGTCCACACACTCAGCGTCGAGCCCAGACATCCGCGTCGCCTTTGTCGACGGATTCGCCGCGGGATTGATGGACTCGGCGGAGGTGCCGGGGCGGAGGTGCCGGGGCAGGGATGCAGGGGCGGGGGTGGCGGGGTCAGTGGGAGCGGCGCTGCAGCTTCTCCTCCTTGCCGTGCACCGGCGAGTCGTCGGCGACCGTCGCGCCGTGCGCCGCGCGATACGTGTCCACGATCGCCCCGATCGCGAGCGCCATCGTGATGCCCCAGCTGAGCCAGAGCATGCCGGTGCGCCATGTGAACCGCCCGCCGTCGCGAAGGGAGCGCAGCAGCGTCATCCCGCTCATCGTCGCGCTGATGATTCCCGTGCCGAAGAGGTACTTGCGCATGCGCTCACGCTACCGCGGACGAACGCGCCGACGTGCCGCGATAGCCTGAAGGGGCCCCATCCGATCCATCGTGAGGAGCCCGAGTGTCCCGAGCAGACCTCGTCGTCGTCGCGAACCGGCTGCCCGTGGACCGGGATCCGGAGGGGGGATGGCGCACCTCGCCGGGCGGTCTCGTCACCGCGCTGGAGCCCGTCATGCGCCGCGCCGACGGCGCGTGGGTGGGATGGCCCGGCCAGGCCGCCCTGGAGATCGAGCCCTTCGACTTCGACGGAGTGCACCTGGTGCCTGTGCCGCTCAGCGCCGACGACGTCGAGCTCTACTACGAGGGATTCTCCAACGACACGATCTGGCCGCTCTATCACGACGTGATCGCCGCGCCGCGCTATCGGCGCGTGTGGTGGGACGCGTACGTGCGGGTCAACCGGCGGTTCGCGCAGGCAGCCGCGTCGATCGCCGCCGAAGGCGGCACCGTGTGGGTGCAGGACTATCAGCTCCAGCTCGTCCCGGCGATGCTGCGCGAGTCCCGGCCCGACCTCACGATCGGGTACTTCCATCACATTCCGTTTCCGGCATACGGGCTGTATTCGCAGCTGCCATGGCGGCGCCAGGTGCTGGAGGGGTTGCTCGGGGCAGACGTCATCGGCTTCCAGCGGGTCGCGGATGCCGGCAACTTCGCGCGCGCCATCCGTCGGCTGCTGCGCTACGAGACGAAGGCGTCGGGCATCCGCGTGCCGCAGCCCGACGGCACTGTCCGCACCCCGGTGGCGAAGGCCTTCCCGATCTCGATCGACGCCGACTCGTACATGCAGCTCGCGCGGCGGCCGGAGATCCAGCAGCGGGCGCGCGACATCCGAGCCGGTCTCGGCAACCCGCGCAAGATCCTCCTCGGCGTCGACCGTCTCGACTACACGAAGGGCATCCCGCACCGCCTGAAGGCCTACGGCGAGCTCCTCGAGGACGGTCGGCTCGCGGTGGAGGACGTCACGCTCGTGCAGGTCGCGAGCCCGAGCCGCGAACGCGTCGACGCCTACGTGCAGCTGCGCGACGAGATCGAGCTCACGGTGGGGCGCATCAACGGCGACTACGACACCGTCGGCCACACCGCGATCCGCTATCTGCACCAGGCCTACCCTCGCGAGGAGATGGTCGCGCTGTACCTCGCGGCAGACGTCATGCTGGTGACCGCCCTTCGCGACGGCATGAACCTCGTCGCGAAGGAGTATGTCGCCAGCCGCATCGACAACCGCGGCGTGCTGGTCCTCAGTGAGTTCGCCGGTGCCGCCGACGAGCTGGGCACGGCGCTGCGGGTCAACCCGCACGACATCGACGCGCTCAAGGACACCATCATGCGCGCGGTCGAGATGCCCGGAGCCGAGCAGGGGCGCCGCATGCGGGCGCTGCGGCGCAAGGTGATCGAGAACGACGTCGAGTCGTGGTCGCGGTCGTTCCTGGACGCGCTCGCGGCGGCGCGGCGCTCGCGGCAGCAGGCGGCGGAGTGACGCTGTCGACGCCGGACGAGCTGGATGCCGCGCTGCGGCGCGCCGCCCCAGCGGAACGGCTGCTCGTGGCATCCGACTTCGACGGCACGCTGGCCCCTCTCGCGGACGACCCGATGTCGGTGCGCATGACCCCGGCCGGTCGTGCCGCCGTCGAGGAGCTCGCCGCGCTGCCCGACACGACGGTCGCGCTGGTCTCGGGACGGAGCCTGCACGACCTCGAGATCATCGCGGAGCACTCCGACGACTCGCCGATCGTGCTCGCGGGATCGCACGGGGCGGAGTTCCGGTTCCCAGGCGCAGGCGCAGGCGCAGGCCCAGGCCCAGGCGCGGAGGCGCTCCCCGGCCCCGGCGCGGTCGAGCCCGACGTCCCCGACGAGGACCTCGCGCTGCGCGACGTGCTGCGGGCACACGCCGAAGCGCTGATCGCCGGCATCGACGGCGCGTGGATCGAGCCGAAGACGTTCGGGTTCGGCGTGCACACGCGGCGGGTCGGATCGGCGTCGGCCGCCCGCGAGGCCAACGCGCGCGTCGACGCGCTCGTGCGCGCACGAGCGCCGCACTGGAGGCGGCGCACGGGCCACAGCATCGTGGAGTACGCCTTCCGTCACGAGGGGAAGGACGACGCCGTCGCGCGGCTGCGCGCACGCCTCGGCGCCACCTGCGTCGTCTTCGCCGGAGACGACGTCACCGACGAGGACGCGCTGGAGAGCCTTTGGCCCGGCGACGTCGGCGTGCACGTCGGCGCGGGACCGACCGCCGCCGCGGTCCGCGTCGCCGACATCCCCGCGTTCGCCGCGTTCCTGGCGGAACTGGCGGGGCGGCGCGCGACCCGAGCACCCGCACCGGCCCGCCGTGCGGGAATATGATCGAAGAATGCCCGAAACGCCCGAGACCATCGACATCAAGCCCCGCAGTCGCGTCGTCACCGACGGCATCGAGGCCACCACCTCGCGGGGCATGCTGCGCGCCGTCGGCATGGGCGACGCGGACTGGGAGAAGCCGCAGATCGGCATCGCGTCGAGCTGGAACGAGATCACGCCGTGCAACCTGAGCCTCGACCGGCTCGCGCAGGGCGCGAAGGAGGGCGTGCACTCCGGCGGCGGCTACCCGCTGCAGTTCGGCACCGTCTCGGTCTCCGACGGCATCTCGATGGGCCACGAGGGCATGCACTTCTCGCTCGTGAGCCGCGAGGTCATCGCCGACTCCGTCGAGACCGTCGTGATGGCCGAGCGCCTCGACGGCACGGTGCTCCTCGCGGGGTGCGACAAGTCGATCCCCGGGATGCTGATGGCATCCGCCCGGCTCGACCTCGCCAGCGTCTTCCTCTACGCCGGATCGATCGCGCCCGGCTGGGTGAAGCTCTCCGACGGCACCGAGAAGGACATCACGATCATCGACTCCTTCGAGGGCGTGGGCGCATGCCAGGCCGGGAGGATGACCCCCGAAGACCTCAAGCGCATCGAGTGCGCGTTCGCGCCGGGCGAGGGCGCGTGCGGCGGCATGTACACCGCGAACACGATGGCGTCGGTCGCCGAGGCGCTGGGGCTGAGCCTTCCGGGCTCCGCGGCCCCGCCCGCCGCCGACCGCCGCCGCGACTACTTCGCGCACCGCTCCGGCGAGGCCGTCGTGAACCTGCTGCGTCAGGGGATCACGACGCGCGACATCCTCACCCCGCAGGCGTTCGAGAACGCGATCGCGCTCGCGATGGCGCTCGGCGGCTCGACGAACGTCGTGCTGCACCTGCTCGCGATCGCCAACGAGGCCGAGGTGGAGCTGAGCCTCAACGACTTCAACCGCATCGGCGACCGCGTGCCGCACATCGGCGACATGAAGCCGTTCGGCAAGTACGTCATGAACGACGTCGACCGGCACGGCGGCATCCCGGTGATCATGAAGGGGATGCTCGACGCCGGCCTGCTGCACGGCGACGCCCTCACCGTCACCGGCAGGACGCTCGCCGAGAACCTCGAGGAGCTGAACCCCGACCCCATCGACGGCACCGTCATCCACCGCATCGACGACCCGATCCACAAGACCGGCGGCCTCACCGTGTTGATGGGGTCGATGGCGCCGGAGGGCGCCGTCGTGAAGTCGGCCGGGTTCGACGCGAACGTGTTCGAGGGTCCCGCCCGCGTGTTCGAGCGCGAGCGCGGCGCGCTCGACGCGCTCGCGGCGGGCCAGATCGAGGCCGGCGACGTCGTCGTCATCCGCTACGAGGGGCCCAAGGGCGGCCCCGGGATGCGCGAGATGCTCGCCATCACGGCCGCCATCAAGGGCGCCGGGCTCGGCAAAGATGTACTACTCTTGACAGACGGTCGATTCTCCGGCGGCACAACCGGCCTGTGCATCGGCCACATAGCACCCGAAGCGGTGGACGCCGGTCCCATCGCGTTCGTGCGCGATGGTGATCTGATACGGGTCGATATCGCGGCTCGCACTCTCGACCTACTCGTCGACGAGGCCGAGCTGGGCTCTCGCCGGGAAGGCTGGGAGCCGCTTCCCCCGCGCTACACCCGTGGCGTCCTGGCCAAGTACTCCAAGCTCGTGCGCTCCGCCGCGGAGGGCGCGGTCACGGGGTGACGTCGGCCACCCGACATCCGTCATCCGAGACGAGGACTCTCACCATGCCTGCCGAATCCGCCACGGCCGTCCCACGGCCACCCGCTCGCACCGCGTCAGCGCCCGTGCTCTCGGGCGCACAGGCGGTCGTCCGCTCGCTCGAGCTGCTCGGCGTCACCGACGTCTTCGGCATCCCCGGCGGCGCGATCATGGAGGTCTACGACCCCCTGCTCGACTCGCACAGCCTGCGCCACATCCTGGTGCGCCACGAGCAGGGCGCCGGTCACGCGGCGCAGGGCTTCGCGGCATCCTCCAACCGCATCGGCGTCGCGATCGCGACGAGCGGCCCGGGCGCCACGAACCTCGTCACCGCGATCGCCGACGCCTACATGGACTCCGTGCCGATCGTGTGCATCACCGGTCAGGTGTTCTCCAACCTGATGGGCACGGACGCCTTCCAGGAGGCCGACATCGTGGGCATCACGATGCCGATCACGAAGCACTCGTTCCTCGTGCGGCGCGCGGAGGACATCCCCGGCGCGATCGCCGCGGCGTTCGAGATCGCCGGCAGCGGCCGGCCCGGCCCCGTCCTCGTGGACATCACGAAGGACGCGCAGCAGGCCAAGGTGCCGTTCGTGTGGCCGCCGAAGGTCGACCTTCCGGGCTACCGCCCCGTGACGAAGGCGCACGGCAAGCAGATCCAGTCCGCCGCGCAGCTGCTGGCGACCGCGAAGAAGCCCGTGCTCTACGTCGGCGGCGGCGCCATCCGCGCGCAGGCGTCGGAGCAGCTGCGGGCGCTCGTCGAGGCCACCGGGGCGCCGGTGGTGACGACGCTCATGGCCCGCGGCGCGTTCCCCGACTCCCACCCGCAGCACCTCGGGATGCCGGGCATGCACGGCACCGTGCCCGCGGTGCTGGCGCTGCAGGAGGCCGACCTCATCGTGTCGCTCGGCGCCCGCTTCGACGATCGCGTCACCGGCAAGGCGGCGCTGTTCGCGCCGCACGCCCAGGTCGTGCACGTCGACATCGACCCCGCCGAGATCTCCAAGATCCGCATCGCGGACGTGCCGATCGTGGGCGACCTGCGCGACGTGCTCGTCGACCTCGACGCGGCCTTCCGGTCGGTCACCGGCGGCGACAAGCCCGACCTCGCGGAGTGGTGGGCCTACCTCGACGACCTGCGCGAGGAGTTCCCGCTCGGCTACTCGCCCACCAGCGACGGACTCCTGTCGCCGCAGTACGTCATCCAGCGCATCGGCGAGCTCACCGGGCCGGAGGGCGTGTACGTCGCCGGCGTCGGCCAGCACCAGATGTGGGCGGCGCAGTTCATCGAGTACGAGCGCCCGAACTCGTGGCTGAACTCCGGCGGCGCCGGCACGATGGGCTACGCGGTGCCCGCCGCGATGGGCGCGAAGGTGGCGCAGCCCGACCGCGTGGTGTGGGCGATCGACGGCGACGGCTGCTTCCAGATGACCAATCAGGAGCTCGCGACCTGCACGATCAACGACATCCCGATCAAGGTCGCGATCATCAACAACTCGTCGCTGGGCATGGTGCGGCAGTGGCAGACCCTCTTCTACGACGGCCGCCACTCCAACACCGACCTCAACACGGGCCACGGCACCGCGCGCATCCCCGACTTCGTGACGCTCGGCGAGGCGTACGGCTGCCTCGCGCTGCGCGTCGAGAAGGAGGAGGACGTGGATGCCGCCATCAAGACGGCGCTGGAGACCAACGACCGTCCCGTCGTGATCGACTTCGTGGTGAGCGCCGACGCGATGGTGTGGCCGATGGTGCCGCAGGGCGTGAGCAACAGCTACGTGCAGTACGCGAAGGACCATGCGCCGTCGTTCGAGGGGGACGAGTGACATGTCGAGCCATGTGCTGAGCCTCCTGGTGGAGGACAAGCCGGGTCTGCTGACCCGCGTCGCGGGCCTGTTCGCACGCCGCGGCTTCAACATCGAGTCGCTCGCCGTGGGCGTCACGGAGGTGCCCGGCCTGTCGCGCATCACCGTCGTCGTCGACGTCGAGGCGCTGCCGCTGGAGCAGGTCACGAAGCAGCTGAACAAGCTCGTCAACGTCATCAAGATCGTCGAGCTCGACCCGGCCACCTCCGTGCAGCGCGACCACGTGCTCGTGAAGGTGCGTGTCGACAACGCGACGCGCAGCAACCTCATCGAGGTGGTGAACCTGTTCCGCGCCGCTGTCGTCGACTACGCCCCCGACGCGCTCGTGGTGGAGGTGACCGGCGACCGCGGAAAGGTCGACGCGTTCCTGCGCGCCGTCGAGCCGTTCGGCATCAAGGAGCTCGCCCAGTCGGGCATGCTCGCGATCGGCCGCGGCGGCAAGAGCATCACCGAGCGCGTCCTTCGCGGATAGCCCCCGACCCGGTCGTTGAGCGAGCGGCGCAGCCGCGAGACGAAACGCCCCGAACCAGACCACAACATCAAGGAGAAACACACACCATGGCCGAGATCTTCTACGACGACGACGCCGATCTGTCGCTCATCCAGGGCAAGAAGGTCGCGATCGTCGGCTACGGCTCGCAGGGTCACGCGCACGCCCAGAACCTGCGCGACTCGGGCGTCGAGGTGGTCGTCGCGCTGCGCGACGGCTCGAAGTCGGTCGCCAAGGCGCAGGAGGACGGCTTCGAGGTGCGCTCCGTCGCGGATGCCGCCGAGTGGGCCGACCTCATCATGATCCTCGCGCCCGACCAGCACCAGCGGAAGATCTACGCCGACGAGATCGCCCCGCACCTGGCGCCGGGCAAGACCCTCGCGTTCGCGCACGGCTTCAACATCCGCTTCGGGTACATCCAGGCGCCCGAGGGTGTCGACGTCATCCTCGTCGCGCCGAAGGCGCCAGGGCACACGGTGCGCCGCGAGTTCGTCGCAGGCCGCGGCATTCCGGACATCATCGCGGTCGAGCAGGACGCGTCGGGCGAGGCGTGGGACGTCGCGAAGGCCTACGCGAAGGCGATCGGCGGCACGCGGGCGGGCGTCATCAAGACGACGTTCACCGAGGAGACCGAGACCGACCTGTTCGGCGAGCAGAGCGTGCTGTGCGGCGGCGTGTCGCAGCTCATCCAGTACGGTTTCGAGACGCTCGTCGAGGCCGGCTACCAGCCGCAGATCGCGTACTTCGAGGTGCTGCACGAGCTGAAGCTCATCGTCGACCTGATGTGGGAGGGCGGCATCGCCAAGCAGCGCTGGTCGGTCTCCGACACGGCGGAGTACGGCGACTACGTCTCCGGCCCGCGCGTCATCGACCCGAGCGTCAAGGCGAACATGCAGGGTGTGCTCGCCGACATCCAGTCCGGCGCGTTCGCCGAGCGCTTCATCGCCGACCAGGATGCCGGCGCCCCCGAGTTCTACGCGCTGCGCGAGAAGGCCGCCCAGCACCAGATCGAGGAGGTCGGCAGGGAGCTGCGCGCCCTGTTCGCGTGGAAGCAGCAGGACGCCGACTACGTCGAGGGCTCCGCGGCCCGTTGACCCCGCAGCGCGCGGGCGTGCGTCCCTTCCGGTGGTTGAGTAGCCGGCCCGTGGCCGGCGTATCGAAACCCGGTGTTCCTCTCGGGCGCGGTGGATCTCGATACACCGTCCGCTTCGCGGATGGCACTCGATCACCGGCCGTGGGTGCGCTTCGAGGATGGCAGTCGATCACGGAGGGTACGCTGACGGTGTGACCGCCCGGCCCGACGACGACGCCCTCTCATGGGAGGGCGACGACGACCCGACGCTGCAGGTCGATGCGCGCCCACGGCCGGTGATCGAGTGCCATCCGCGAAGCGGACGGTGTATCGAGATCCACCGCGCCCGAGAGGA